>NZ_FBYC01000001.1:300000-512337 GCF_001517585.1 Roseibaca calidilacus
CAAAGTGAGAGGCGTGCCGGTTTCCCGGTGAAGGCATGAGGTTTGGGAGAGTGGCTTCCGGCACAGGTGGGTGGCAGCCGTTTTTTTCATCCGGCCTGATAGCGGGCGGTATCTGTCGGCCGACGATCTCTGGCCTGATGTGACTCCTCGATCCGAACGCAGCCCCATGGAGCTTCCCGGAATCGCCCCTGCAAACGCCCACCTCAAACACACTGGTCACGCGCAGCAGACACATGAAAAATATGCGAAATAAATTATGGCGCACCGTAGCGGCAGAAGATGAGAACTGGAAAGTTGTTTTGAAACGGTAGGTTGGCGTACATCGCTACTGGTTTTGGGGGCCGTGTCAGGCCCATCCCCAAATCTCTTTGGAATTCCCTGATCTGTTGATCCTAGTTTCTAATATCAAATTCATGCCCCTTGAGTTCCCAAAGGCCGATGCTGCGGCGTCCCAAGCTCCAGTGCCACGAAGCGTTTCAGATTCTCTGCGGCTTCGGCGCGTTCCAGTTTTGGCAAGCCGGTCAGCACGAAACCAACCAGCCCGTCATGAAACGCAAGGATGCGCAGAGCCGCGGCGCGGGGTGCGGGGCAGTGCCATTGACCGTTAGCTGCGCCCTGTTCCAGAATGGCTGCCAGTTCGTCCAGAATACCCTCGGCGCAGCCCTCGGCCGCACGCGCCATGTCAGGGTCGGACATGGCAAGGTCGGTCACCTCGATCCAGAGCCGCCACAGGGGGTCGGCGTCTTCGCCGAAAGCGCGCGTCAGAAAGACATCAAGCTGCCGGTCCGGCGTCGGTGCATCGGGCACGACGCGGTCGATTTCGGCCCAGAGGGCCTGCGCCGCCGCAAGGGCCCGAAGTTCACCCCATTTGAAATAGTGGTTGAGCAACCCGATACCGACGCCTGCGCGGGTGGTGACATCGCGCGTGCGCACCGCCGCAACCCCGTTTTCGCGGATCAGGTCTGCGGCGGCGGACAGGATGGCGGTGCGGCGATCAGTGGTCATGTGTGTTCGTATATCACCCGTTGAGCACATGCTCAATGCCTGATATGTTGAGCATATGCTCAATCAGGAATCACCCCATGACCCGTACTTCTTCTGTCGATGTGCTGCGCGGTTTTGCCCTTCTGGGCATCGGCATCGTCAACCTGCCGCATCTGGCACTGCCCATGGCAGCGGCGCTTGCCTCACCCGAGGGCACGCTGGATCTGATCGCCAAGGGCATTGTCGGCCTGCTGTTTGAGGGCAAGTTCTTCGTCCTGTTTTCCTTCCTGTTCGGCTGGGGGTTCGGCGTGCAACTGGCCTCGGCCGAGCGTTCCGGAGTGCCTGCCGCAGCGCAATACCGCGCGCGCCTGATCGCGCTGGCGCTCTTCGGGGTCGCGCATGCGCTCCTTATCTTTCATGGTGACATCCTCTTGGCTTATGCCGTGCTGGGTGCCGGGCTTTGGGGCCTGCGCGATGCCACGCCGCGACGCCTTGTCCGGATTGCAGCGGCGATGGTGCCCTTGGCCGCTTTGGCATTTACGGCACTCGCGGTTCTCGATGCCTCCGCCGAAGACATGGCGCAAGGCACCATGGACCTGAGCGGCCTGGGGTATCAGGGCAGCTTCCTTGATGCGGTGATGCAGCGGCTGGCCGACTGGCCCATCGCCTTGGTGGTTGTGGTTCTGTTCAACGGACCGCTGGCCTTCGGGGCCTTCTGTCTGGGTCTTGCCGCACAGAAGGCCGGGTTTTTCGACCCTGCATCGCCTGTGCAAGGCGCGCTTGCCGCCCGGGTCCCGGTGCTGCTGGCCGTAGCCCTGCCGGCCAACGCCCTGTATGCGGCGGCAACCCTGGGGCTGCTGCCAGCCGGCTGGCCCACGACACTCGGCTATGCGGCGCTTGCGCTTGGCGCACCTACACTGGCCGCTGTCTATGTCGTCGCGGTGTTGCGCCTGACGCCACGGCTGGGTCTCTTGGCCCCGGCCGGGTCGATGCCGCTGACGGGCTATGTCGCGCAGGGGCTGCTGGCCGGGGCGCTGTTCCACGGCTGGGGGCTTGGACTGTTCGGCACGCTTGGCAACGCAGCCCTTCTGGGTATGGCCTTTCTGATCTGGGGGGCTGTCACGATCGCGGCCATACTCTGGCGGCAGCAGTGGGAGCGCGGCCCCCTCGACGCCGCCTTGCGCGCCGTGGTCAGACGATTGGGCAGGTCCGGCTCTCGTCCCTGAGGCGGTGCTGGACCCAAAGACCTCTCTCGCTGTGATTGTAACGTATTGTACACCGCACCAAAGGCTGTTTCGGGGCCGGTGAGGCGCCGTCACGCGTGACGACGAACGGCACAACATGGCCGAAATCACCCATGGGCGGCTGTCCTTGCCCGATCATGGCGCTTCAACCCATCTTGGCGAGGCGATTTAACTGACAGTTCCGGTGTGACATCGCCCCACAAAGACACAGCTCTGGTTGGGCAAACAAAGGAAAAGATATGCGAAATAAAATATGGCGCACCCGAAAGGATTCGAACCTCTGACCCCTTGATTCGTAGTCAAGTGCTCTATCCAGCTGAGCTACGGGTGCGTTGGGCGCTGATTACCGCCCCGGTCCGGGGTTTGCAAGGGGGGGCGGACAGGGTTTTTCAGCGAAAACGTCAAAAACCTGTCACGCATTGTTTGGCAGCCAGATTCTGAATTCCGTTCCGTCCGAATCCGATCGCACCAGTTCCAGCTTCCCGCCATGACCGCGCACCAGTTCGGCGGCGATGGCCAAGCCCAGCCCAATACCGCCTTTGCGCGCGCCCCCTTGAAACGCTTCGAACAGGTGCTCGCGGGCCTTGGGCGGCAGGCCCGGTCCGCTGTCGCCAATGCGGATACAGACGCCCGATTGGCCGTTGTTTACGGTCTCTGCGGCGGTCACTTCAATCACACCGGGCTTGCTGGCTGCTTCCAAGGCTTGTCGGGCATTGCGCACCAGATTGCCCAGCACGCGGAACAGTTGTTCGCCATCCGCGCGCAGGTGCAGGGTGGGCGCGACCTCTGCAACATAGGCAATCTGCGTGTCGCCGCCGGCCAGCTTCTCGCTTTCCAGCACATCTTCGACCAGGGGCGCCAGCCGCAGCCGGTCCAGCCGTGGCGGGGGGTCTTCGGCCTTGCCAAAGGCCAAGGTCGATTCACACAGGTTGATCGCGCGCGAAAGTGACCCCACCAGCTTGGGTGCTGCGCGTTTGACGCTGGGGTCTTCGCTCATCTCTATCCGGTCGGCCAGCATGGAAGCCGTGGTCAGCATGTTGCGCAAATCATGGCTTATGCGCGCGACCGAGCCGCCTAGCTGCGCCAGCCGCTCTTTCTGCCGCAACAAGCCGGTCAAATCGGTTTGCAGCTTTTGCAGCGCCTCCTCGGCTTCGCGCAATTCCGCGATGCTGGATTGCGGGACCATGATGCGCGTCGCATCTTCCGGGTTCGCGGCATAATCCGACATGGAGCGGATCACCCGGCTCATGGGAGAGACCACAAATACGCGCACCGACAAGTAAAGCAAAAGCGCGGTAAACAGCGAAATTGCAAGCGACAGCGCCAGAATGCGCCCGCCATATTCCCACAATTCGCGTTGCAACTGCGCGGTGTCGAGCGTGATCTCGATCAGCAGCCCACCGCGCTGCACCGGGTTGCCGATGATACGGATGATGCGTGGCTCGGGCTGCGTCATTTCCTGTAGCGCGTCGCGGGTCAGGCCAAGAAGGTTGGCGTTGCGCAAATCGAAACTGGCATCGACCGGGCCGGGCAGCGGAGAGGCAAGGACCAGTTCGCGGATTTCGTCACGCCGCAGCACCACGTTGAACACGCCCGCATTGTCCAGCAATTCAGCCGCCAGCTCGCCCGCGATGGACCCGTCAGAGGCCAGCAGCGCCAATGACGCGATCTGCGCCCGTTCCAGCCGCGCTTCTAGGTAGTCGGCACGGTAGCGCGCGACCGAGGGGGCGAAAATCAGCACTTCGGCCACCATCACGAAGATGACCACCAACCACAGAAACCGTCCTGACAGCGTATTTGCAAACATGTCCGCCCGTTATGCTCATGGGCAGGGTCAGGGCAGCCATTTCTGCACCAGCCGCACCACGCGCTTCACGTTAGGATTATCAAACAGTTTGCCAGAGAAATAGGCCCCTGCGCCGCGTTTGCCGATTTCCGCCAATGTCGGGTAGGGCAGGACGGTATTGGCAATGGCCGACAGCTTCATCTTGTTGGCAATCGCCAGCGCGTAAGGCGCGATCAACTCGCCCGCCTGTCGGCCCACGATGGTGCAGCCTACAGGGCGGCCATGTGCCACCATCAGTTTCAGAAAACCGGTGGTCGCGCCTTCGGCTTGCGCGCGGTCAATCTGGTCATAGCCAACCTTGTGCACCGACAGATTTGCGCCGAATTGCTTGCGCGCGTCGGCCTCTGACAGGCCGACATGGGCCAATTCCGGGTCCGTGTAGGTGACATGCGGAATATGGTCGGTGCGCGCCTTGGCTGGCAAGCCAAATAGCATGGCGCGGATGATGACACCGGCATGATACCCCGCCAGATGGGTAAACTGGCCTTTGCCCGCCACATCGCCAATGGCATAGATGCGTTTGTTGCTGCTGCGCAGGTCAGGCCCGACCGTCACGCCATTGCGGTCATGTTTTACGCCCGCCCGGTCCAGACCCAGCGTGTCAGTATTCGGTTTGCGCCCGACCGCGATCAGCAGATGCGTGCCAGTAAAGATGGTGCCACCCTTGACCTGCACCTCCAGCGCGCCCGCGCGGCCTGACAGTTTCTCGACCGTCGCGCCCTCGACAATGTCAATGCCTTCGGTCCGCAGGCTGGCCAGCACGATTGCGGCGGCGTCGGGGTCGTCGCGGCCCATGGCCTTTGCGCCTTCGATCACCGTCACCTCGGACCCAAGGCGGCGATGCGCCAGCGCCATTTCCAGCCCGATGGGGCCACCGCCAATGACCAAAAGATGACCGGGGCGCGCCTGTTGGTCGAATATGGTTTCGTTGGTCATATAGGGCACGCTGTCGATGCCCTCTATCGGGGGCACGAATGGTGCCGACCCGGTCGCGATCACGAAGCGGCGCGCCTTGACGGTGGTGCCGTTTACCTCGGCCCGGTCCGGCCCGGTGAAGCGGGCGTGGCCTTGCAACACCTGCACGCCCAACCCCTCGAACCGCTCGACCGAATCATGCGGGGCAATCGCCGCGATCGTTGCTTTCACATGCGCCATGGCCGCGGTAAAATCGTTTGGCGTGGGTTTCGTGCCGCGGGCCTTTACCGCGCGCGCCTGTGCCAGCAGCGCCTTGGAGGGCACGCAGCCATAATTCAGGCAGTCGCCGCCCATCTTGTGGCCTTCGATCAGCACCACACGCGCCCCCATCTGCACCGCCCCTGCCGCCACTGACAGCCCGCCGGAGCCGCCGCCGATAACGCAAATATCCGTGGTGATCGTGCTCATGCTTTCGGCTCCTTGCGGATGGATTTCAAAATGGTGGGCAGGAAAGACAAAGCTGCCAGACCCAATAGCGGGCCTATGATATGCGGCTCGAATATAATGCCCAGATTGGGGGTTTCGCCACGGGCAAAGACCTCTCCCAAGCCGACGCCGACCCATGTATAGATAATCCCGCCGGGAATGATGCCGAAAAACGTGGTCGCGGCAAAAACCGACAGGCGCACCCCGATCAGCGCCGGGATGATATTGGCCACGAAGAACGGCAGCACCGGCACAAGCCGCATGGAAAACAGCACCGATGCGCCATTGTCGCGGATGGCTTGGGTCATACGTTTGACGCGCCCGTCGCTGGCGTCGATCTTTTCGGCCAGCCCGCGGCCCAGACCGGTGCGCACTGCCAGAAAGATCAGCACCGCCCCGATGGTCGCCCCCACCACATTGAACAGAGCGCCGGGAAACAGCCCGAACAAAAAGCCGCCGGTCAGCGTGGCGGGGGTGGCACCGGGCAGCGAAAAGGCCACGATGGCGATATAGGCCAGAACGAAAGCCAGCGCGGTCAGCGCATAATTGTCATCGCGAAAGGCCAGCAGCGCCTCGCGATTGTCGCGCAGCGATTCGAAGCTGAGGTAATCGCGCAACGCGAAAGCGCCGATGGCGGCCACCGCCACGACGGCAATCAGCGGCAGCCTGTCGCGCCATTTCGAAGGTTGGGAATCGGTCACAGGAAACGTCCTTTGGTTCTTCGGTCTGGCTGCACTTCGGCCTGAATGCCGCATGCGTTGCGAATGTGACAGCCCTATCACGCGCGCTTGACAAAGCGTGAGTGTATCGGCCCAATTGTTTCAATTCCGCACCGATTGCAGCATGTCGCCCGGTTTTCCGAATTGACTTGGCCGCGTCGCCCCTGTAACCCGCGCATCTGAGATTGATTGGCCGCCGATTCCGGCAGGATTTGTGCGTGCCTTACAGACCGTAATATGACTTACAAGGACGCCAAGCGATGAAACGCACATTCCAGCCCAGCAATCTGGTTCGCAAGCACCGTCACGGGTTCCGCGCGCGCATGGCCACCAAGGCTGGCCGCAAGATCATCAATGCGCGCCGCCGCATGGGCCGCAAGAAGCTGACGGCCTAAGCCGTCCGGCCCTGCGGGGCCGTGCCATGGGTGACCGCATGAATGCGCCGGGTTCAGACAGGGTGGGGAGCAGTGCCTCGCCCAAGTTTGGCCCGGTTTCTTCATGTGTGGCTGTTGAAACCCTGAAGCAGCGCGCGGATTTCCTGCGCGCGGCCAAGGCCAAGCGCGCGCCATGCCCGGCCTTTTTGCTGCAAGCGCGCGCGCGTGATGACGCGGCGCTGATCCGGGTGGGCTACACCTGTTCCAAGAAAATCGGCAATGCCGTTACCCGCAACCGTGCCAAGCGGCGCCTTCGGGCCATGGCGCGGCAGGTGATGGCGCAGCATGGGCGCCCCGGCTGGGATTATGTGCTGGTCGGCCGCCCCGGCGCGACGGTCAGCCACGACTTTGCTGCAATGGTCGCCGATCTGGAACGCGCGCTGGGCAAATTGCACGGGGGGACGAAATGACCCCTTTGGCGTGGATCGTCTCGCTTCCCATCCGGTTTTACCGCGTGGCGTTCAGCCCTTGGGTTGGCCATGGCTGCCGGTTCCAGCCCACCTGTTCGGCCTATGCGATGGAAGCGTTGGAGCGCCACGGCGCATTCAAGGGCACATGGCTGACCATCCGTCGCCTTGGCCGCTGTAACCCCTTGGGCAGTTCCGGCTATGACCCGGTTCCGGGTGCGGACCCCAAGCACGATGCCTGCAACTGCGGAAAGGACTGACATGTTCGACGATACCGACCTGCCGCCGCTGCTGCAAAACGCGCCCGATAGCACAGAGTTCCGCAAACTGCGCAAGCGCATCATCCGCGAAACCCGCGCGGCAATTGACCAATACGGCATGATAGAGCCGGGCGCGCGCTGGCTGGTCTGCCTGTCGGGGGGCAAGGACAGCTACACGCTGCTCGCGGCCCTCGTGGAGCTTCAATGGCGCGGGCTGTTGCCGGTTGATTTGCTGGCCTGCAATCTGGACCAAGGCCAGCCCGGTTTCCCGGCGACCGTGTTGCCGGAGTTTCTGACGCGCATGCAGGTGCCGCACCGCATTGAATACCAAGACACCTATTCCATCGTGATGGACAAGGTGCCGGCGGGGCGCACCTATTGCGCGCTGTGCTCGCGGCTGCGGCGCGGCAACCTGTATCGGGTCGCGCGCGAAGAAGGATGCTCTGCGGTCGTGCTGGGCCACCACCGCGATGACCTGCTGGAAACCTTCTTCATGAACTTGTTCCATGGTGGGCGCGTGGCCACGATGCCGCCCAAGCTGGTGAACGAGGAAGGCGATTTGTTCGTCTACCGCCCTTTGGCCTTCGTCGCAGAGGAAGATTGCGACCGGTTCGCCCGGGCCATGAATTATCCGATTATTCCCTGTGATCTGTGCGGCTCTCAGGACGGCTTGCAGCGCATGCAGGTCAAAGCGCTGCTGAACGAGTGGGAAAAGCGCACGCCCGGACGCCGCAACAAGATGTTCCGCGCGCTGCTGAACGTGCGCCCCTCGCATATGCCCGACCCAGAGTTGTTCGACTTTCTTGGCCTTGCGCGCGGGCAGGCCGGGCAGGATGATCCGCTCTGAGCAGAATGTGACGCCGCATTTTCGGGAAAACCGCTTGACCTTTGTGCGCCCCTTCTGTTGAACCGGGCGCGAGTGCCGCATTGATAGGAACGCCCCTTCCATGGACGATCAGAATCGCAATCTTCTTCTGGCCTTCGCGCTGTCCTTGCTGGTTCTTGTCGGCTGGATGTATATGTTCCCGCCCCCCGAAACGACCGCACCTGCCACGCAGGATGCCGCAGATCTGACCCTGCCCCCGGCAGAGGGCGCGCAAACCATGGCAGAGGCGGACGCCCCCGCCGCCGAAGAGTTGCCCCGCGTGAGCATAGAGACGCCGCGCCTGAAGGGGTCCATCAATATGCTGGGCGGGCGGATCGACGATCTGTCGATGAAAGACTATTTCGAAACGACCGACCCGGATTCTGACATCGTTCATCTGCTGACGCCCGAAGGCCAGAATGAAGCCTTCTACGCGATGCAAGGCTGGCGCCCCGGTCGCGACATGACGTGGGACGACGTGCCCGGCGCGAATACGCCTTGGCAGGTGGTCGAAGGCAGCACGCTATCCCCCGACAGCCCTGTGACGATTGCATGGGAGAATGGGGCGGGCCTGCGCTTTACCCGGACCTTCGCGGTGGATGAGAATTACATGTTCACCATCACGCAGGCGGTGGAAAACACCGGCACCGACACCGCGCGCATGGCCCCTTACAGCCTGCTGTCGCGCCATGGCGAACCGTCGGATCTGGAAAACTTCTTCATCAGCCATGAAGGGTTTATCGAGGTCGCGGATGGCACCCTGACCGAAGAAGATTACGGCGCGGTGCGCGATTTCCGCGTGGATGAGCGCGAAGGCACCCATGCGCGCGTGGTCGATGTGCAGGAAAACGGCTGGCTGGGCATTGCCGACAAATACTGGATGGCGATGATCGTGCCCGTGCCGGGCGAGAGCTTTTCCGCGGTTTCGCGCTATGTGCCTGCGCGCGATGTCTATCAGACCCGCGCAGACCTGCCATCTGTTACCGTTGGGCCGGGCGAGCGTGCCCAAGCGCAAACCATGCTGTTTGCCGGGGCAAAGGAATGGACCACCCTGCGCACCTATGAAGCAGAGTTGGGCATTGATCGGTTCATTGATGCGATCGACTGGGGCTGGTTCTTCTTCCTGACGAAACCCATTTTCGCGACGCTCTATTTCATCGAAGGGCTGATCGGGAACATGGGATGGTCGATCATCGTGTTGACCCTACTAATCAAGGCGGTTCTGCTGCCCTTGGCGTGGAAATCCTATGTCAGCATGGCACGGATGAAGGAACTTCAGCCCGAAATGCTGGCGCTGAAAGAACGCGCGGGCGACGACCGCCAGAAGCTTCAGACGGAAATGATGAAGCTGTATAAGGAAAAGAAGGTCAACCCGGCGGCGGGCTGTTTGCCGATCCTGCTGCAAATCCCGATCTTCTTTTCGCTATATAAGGTGATCTTCGTCACCATCGATTTGCGCCATGCCGAATGGTTCGGCGTGTTCAACGACCTGTCGGCACCCGACCCCACCTCGATCTTCAACCTGTTTGGGGTCTTTCCGTGGGACGCGCCCGCACCCGACAGCTTCCTGTCGCTGATCTTCATCGGGATCTTGCCGATCTTCCTTGGCATTTCGATGTTCTTCCAGATGCGCCTGAACCCCGCCCCGACAGAGCCGATCCAGCAAGCTGTCATGACCTGGATGCCATGGATGTTCATGTTCATGCTGGGCTGGTTCGCGTCGGGTCTGGTGCTGTACTGGATCGCGAACAACACGATCACGTTCATCCAGCAGTATTCGATCATGACCATGCACGGGTCACGACCGGACCTGCTGGGCAATCTTGGCGTGAAAAAGAAGAAGAGTTAGCGGATGGGATGGCGGCTGGCGCATATCTTCCGCCATCCCATAAAGGCGCATGGGCGGGAGGGGTTGGACGCGGTGGACCTGACAGAGGGCCGCTGCTTGCCCATGGACCGGCATTGGGCGGTCGCGCATGACGCGGCCATGCTGATGCCGGGCTGGAACCCGTGCACGAATTTCACGCGCGGGGCCAAGACCTCTGCGCTACAAGCGATCAACGCGGCTTGGGACGGGGCGCGCCTGACGCTGACCCATCCTAACCTTGCACCGCTGAGCTTTGACCCCGAAACGCCAGAAGGCGAGGCCGCGTTCCTTGCTTGGGTGCGCCCGCTGCATGATAGCAGTCGCGCCGGCCCTGCCAAACTGGTCAAGGCCGGGCGCGGGATGACGGATACCGATTTCGAATCCGTTTCAATCCTGAACCTTGCGTCCAATGCCGCTTTGGGAGCGCAGATCGGGGCAGACCTTGGGCTGGACCGCTGGCGCGCGAACCTGTGGCTGGACGGGATGGACGCTTGGGCCGAATGCGACCTTATTGGCCGCGAATTGACCATCGGGGCCGCGCGTCTGCGTGTGGTGGAACCCATCGGCCGTTGTCGCGCCACGATGGTGGATTGTGCCACTGGGCAAATAGACCATGACACGCTGAAAGCCCTGCGCACCGCGCGCGGCGACACCAATTTCGGCGTTTATGCGACCGTCATCCAATCCGGCCCCATTCGTGCGGGCGATAGCGTGGAGATTGCCGCATGACCGCGCTGCCCTTCCCCTTGGCCCCAGAGGCCGATGCCCAAAGCCTTGAACAAGGGCGCAAGCTGCTGACCGGGCAGGTGGAATTCCTGAAAGGCGTGGTCGCCATGGACGGGCTGCCCCCGGATGACCGGCTGGAAGTGTGCTTCGCCGGGCGCTCGAACGTGGGCAAGTCCAGCCTTATCAATGCGCTGACCGGGCGGCGGGCCATTGCGCGCACCTCGAACACGCCGGGGCGCACGCAGGAAATCAACTTCTTCACCGCGGGCGACAGCCATTACCTTGTGGACCTGCCGGGTTACGGTTTCGCCAAAGCGCCCATCCCGGTTGTGGAAAAATGGCAGCGCCTGCTAAAAGCATACCTGTCGGGCCGCGCCACGCTGCGCCGTGCATTCTTGCTGGTTGACATGCGCCATGGCGTGAAAGACGTGGATGCAGAGATCATGCGCATGCTCGACAGTGCCGCCGTGACCTTTCAGGTGGTGCTGACCAAGGCCGACAAGATCGGCACCGCCGCGCGCGATAAAACGCTGGCCCAAGTGCGAGAGAAACTTGCCAAACACCCTGCCGCCTATCCGGAACTTGTCGTAACCTCGTCCGAGACTGGCGACGGCATTGCAAATCTGCGCGCCATTATCGCTGGTCTGACTTGATGAAGAAGCAAAAGCCCATGTCCCAAGATTGGTTTGCCACCGCTCGCACCCTGTCAGAGGCTTTGCCCTATCTGCAACGCTATGCGGGGGCGATTGTGGTCATCAAGTTTGGTGGCCACGCCATGGGCGACACTGATGAAATGGCCAGCTTTGCCCGCGATATCGTGCTGATGCGCCAAGTGGGGGTGAACCCTGTCATCGTGCATGGCGGTGGCCCGATGATTAACGAAATGCTGGGCAAGTTGAACATCCAGTCCGATTTTGTGCGCGGCAAACGCGTGACCGATGCCGCGACCATGGAAGTGGTCGAAATGGTGCTGTCGGGGATGGTCAACAAGCGCATCGTGCAGGCCATTCAGGACGAAGGCGGGCGCGCGGTGGGCTTGTCGGGCAAGGATGGCGGCATGATTACATGCGAGGCCGACGACCCCGAACTGGGCCTTGTGGGCCGCCCGGTCGAGATTGACACAGACTTGCTGCACCACCTGTTCACGGGCGGGTTCATTCCGGTAATTGCCCCCTTGGGCATGGGCCAAGAGGGCGAGACTTACAACATCAACGGCGACACTGTCGCAGGCACGATCGCCGCCGCGTTGAAGGCCGACCGGCTGTTGTTGCTGACCGACACTGCCGGGGTGAAGGATGCCAATGGCGATGTCGTCACGCAGCTTTCGCCCGCGCATGTGCGCGCACTGACCGATCAAGGTGTGATCGCGGGGGGCATGATTCCGAAAACCGAAACCGCGCTGACGGCAATTGCAGGCGGTGTGCGCGCGGCAGTTATCATGGATGGGCGCGCGCCGAATGCCTGCTTGCTGGAATTGTTCACCGACCATGGTGCGGGCAGCATTATCCGCGACAGCGATCCGCTAATCCAACCCATGGCCTGACCATGGGCGGGCTGGCCCGGATGGAGCAGGCCGCCCAAGCGCAAGCTTTGCGTGTTGCGGGGCTGGTGCCCGAAGGCCGTGCCCCCATGCCCGACGGGCTACGCAGCATCGTGCTGCTGGCCCCGGATGAACCCGCTTTCTGGCCCCGATTCACCCAAAGCCCGGAATATCGCGATGGCGCGCCCGACCCGATGGACCGCTGGTCCATGCGCGTGATTGGCGCTTTGGCCGAGGAGTTGGGCGCGCAGGCGCTGTTCCCGTTCGGCACGCAACCGCCGCACCCGTTCTACACATGGGCGCTGGCATCGGGCCGCGTGTGGTCCTCGCCCGTGCAATTCTTGGTGGGGGCAGATGCGGGGCTATGGGCGTCCTATCGCGGGGCCCTGGGCTTGGCAGAGGCATTGGCGCCTTTGCCCGAGGCCGCGAAACCTTGCGACGCCTGCGCGCAGCCCTGTGCGACCGCTTGCCCTGTGGCCGCGCTGACCCCGGCAGGATATGACCTTGCAGCCTGTCATGCCTTTCTGGACACGCCCGCCGGGCAAGATTGCATGACCACAGGTTGCGCCGTGCGCCGTGTCTGCCCGGTGTCGCAGGCGCTTGGCCGCGACCCGGCCCAATCCGCTTTTCATATGAGGCATTTCCATCGATGACCCTGCGCCTGATCCTGAGCCGCCACGCCAAATCCGACTGGGACAATCCGCTCGACAGCGATCACACCCGCCCGCTCAGTGCGCGCGGGCTGGATGCCGCGCCGCGCATCGGGCGTTGGCTGGCGGAAACGGGGTATCTGCCGGGGCAGGCGCTGGTGTCGGACGCCATGCGCACCCGCCAGACATGGGACCTGATCGCGCAGGAACTGCCCAACGCCCCGGCCGCAGCTTTTGACAATTTCCTGTATCTGGCGGGGCCGGACGTGCTGATGGGGCGTTTGCGGCAGGCCAGTGCGCCTTGCGTTATCGTGATTGCGCATAACCCCGGTATTGCCGAATTTGCGCATCGGCTGCTTGCCGTCCCGATGGCGCATCCCGGCTTCAACGGGTTTCCGACCTGCGCCACGCTGGTGGCCGAGTTCTATGCCCCTGACTGGGCGCAGCTGGAGTTTGGCACCGGGCGCGGCGTGGATTTCACTGTTCCGCGCGACCTGCTTTAGCGGCGGCGCATGACCGCCATCTGGCTTGGCCCGCCAAGCATGGGGTGTTGCCCGCCCAGATCGGCGAATGTCACGTCATAGCCATGGGCTGCTGCCATGCGCCCGGCCCAAGTGCGAAACTTTGCGCGCGGCCATTCGAATTTGTGGTCCGGGTGGCGGAACCTGTGGGCGGGCACGCCCAAAAGCGGGTTGAATTCGGCATTGGGCGTGGTCACGACAATTTTGGCGGGGCGCAGGGTGCGGCACACCGCGCGTTCCAGCTTTGACAGGTGGGATGGGTCCAGATGTTCGATCACCTCGACCAATGCCGCACAGTCGAACCCAGCCAAATCGGCCGGCGGATCCAATACAGAGGCCAGCCGCAATTCAGCCCCGTTCAGCCGTTGGCGCAGCCGCGCAAGCGAGCCGTGACAGGTATCGCAGCCCACCAGCCGCGACAGGCCCGGCATAGCCGCCAGCCGCAGCATCAGCTCTCCATCGCCGCAGCCAAGGTCAAGAACTGTGGTGGGTTGGTCGCGCGTAACCTCTGATACGACTGCCGCCAGGCGTTCTTGGTGCAGGACGGTTGTCATCTGGCCGGGTCACGCTTTGGCAAAGGTTCGTTGAAAGTGCCGCGCGTGGCCGGTCGAAACAGGCCCATCACGGCAAGGTCAACACGCGATCAATGCACGCTGACGGGTTCGAAATCGTTCTGGCGGGCCATGACGAATGCCATGGTGCGGTTCGACACCAACGCCAGTTGGTCGCCCTCTTCATGGTGGATCGCATAAATCTCTGTCACGCCGCCAAGCTGGTTGCGGATGTCGTCGGGCAGGTCAGCGACCTGCACGGGCCGGACATAGGCAATGGGCCGCGTGCTGTGCAGATTCGGGAATTTGGTGTTCATCTGTGTCTCCCTCTTACTTGCGGTCGATGCGGATGGTCTGGACGGTTTCTTCCGGTTCAAGGCGTTTCAGGTCGATATGCAGCAACCCGTCGGACAGCTGCGCGCGCGCCACGTCCACGCCATCGCCCAAGGCAAAGACGCGCTGAAACTGGCGTGCCGCGATGCCCCGGTGCAGGAAAACGCGGTCCTCGGTCCCGGCATCACATTGCTGGCCGCGCACGACAAGCTGTCGGCCTTCCAGCGTGATCGACAGGTCATCCTCTCCGAACCCGGCCAGCGCAAGGGTAATGCGGAAACTGTGCTCGCCCGTCACCTCTATGTTGAAGGGCGGATACCCGTCTGCACTGCTGCGTGCGGTTCGTTCCACCAGCCGTTCCAATTGGTCAAACCCCAGCAAAAGCGGGTGCGAGGGAAAGGTGAGCTTGCTCATCAGCGATGTCCTTGTGCAAAAAGCGACGGTGCCGCGGGTCCCGATTTCGGCAACCCGTTGCTAAAGATATGGGGGTAGGGGCTTTATTCTGCAAGCTTGGCCAACAGGGGCTTTTGTCACAGCGGGTTCCGGGCTAGGCTAAGAAAAAACAACGGTAGTCCCGGACATGAACGCCCCCCATGAACTGAGCCATGAAGAGGTGTTGCGCCTGAAACTGGAAGTTTTTAAGCGCAAACACCGCGATCTGGATGAGGCGATTGCCGCGCTTCAGGCGCAGGGGCCGAATACGGCCTTGACGGTGCAGCGTTTCAAAAAGGAAAAACTGATCCTGAAGGACGAAATCGCCCGGATTGAGGACGAACTGACGCCCGACATTATCGCCTGAGGCAATTGCGCCTGTGGGGCGGCCTTGTATAAGGCGACAAGAAGCGTGACGGGGGTGCAGATGGCGCAAGTGCAAGTCGGGATCATCATGGGCAGCCAGTCGGATTGGCCGACCATGCGCGAGGCGGCCGCAATTCTGGATGAGTTGGGCGTGGCCTATGAAACGCGCATCGTGTCAGCCCATCGCACGCCGGACCGCTTGTGGGAGTATGGGCGCGCAGCGGTGTCGCGCGGGTTGCAGGTGATTATCGCAGGTGCGGGCGGGGCGGCGCATCTGCCCGGCATGATGGCGTCGAAAACCCGTGTGCCAGTGATCGGTGTGCCGGTGCAGACACGGGCGCTGGCCGGGGTCGATAGCCTGTATTCCATCGTGCAGATGCCGCGTGGCTACCCGGTGGCGACCATGGCCATTGGCGGCGCGGCCAATGCCGGGCTGATGGCAGCGGGCATTTTGGCATTGCAGGATGCCGCGCTGGCTGACCGCTTGGATGCGTGGCGCGCCGCATTGTCCGAGTCCATCCCAGAGGTGCCCACGGATGACTGATATTCTGCCGCAAGGCGCAACCATCGGTATTCTGGGCGGCGGCCAGTTGGGGCGCATGTTGTCGGTGGCGGCCAGCCGATTGGGCTATCGCTGCCATGTGTATGATCCCGGCGCAAATCCGCCGGCGGGCGATGTCTGCGCGCAGGTCACGACCGCGCCATGGGATGATGCCGCGGCGCTTCGGGCCTTCGCGGCCTCTGTCGATGTCATCACCTTCGAGTTCGAGAATATCCCAACCGCCACCTTGGACCTGCTGGAAGCGGCCAAGCCCATTCGTCCGGACCGCCGCGCGCTGTCCGTGTCGCAAGATCGGCTGACGGAAAAGCAATTCCTGCGCGATCTGGGCCTGATGACCGCGCCGTTCCTGCCAGTGTCGGATGCGGCCAGCCTGACAGATGCGGTGGCGCAGATCGGCACACCTGCGATCCTGAAAACCCGCCGCATGGGCTATGATGGCAAAGGGCAAGCGCGGATCATGTCCGCCGCGGATGCGCCGAATGCGCTGGCCGAAGTGGTCGGGGCAGAGGCGATCCTTGAAGGGTTCGTCCATTTCAGCCACGAAGTGTCGGTCATTGCCGCGCGCGGTCTGGATGGCCAAGTTGCGGCCTATGATCCGGGCGAAAACCTGCATCAAGATGGTATCTTGCGCCAGACAACAGTCCCCGCGCGGCTGTCCGGATCGCAACGCGCCGATGCGGTGCTGCTGGCGGGGCGCATCCTGAACGCGCTTGATTATGTCGGCGTGATGGGGGTTGAGCTGTTCGTGACCCCGCAAGGGCTGGTGGTGAATGAAATCGCGCCGCGCGTGCATAATTCCGGCCATTGGACGCAGAATGGTTGCACCGTGGACCAGTTCGAACAGCATATCCGCGCGATCACCGGCCTGCCCTTGGGGGATGCAGGGCGCCATGCCGATGTGGTTATGGAAAACCTGATCGGTGACGACATGGACCGCGTGCCAGAGCTGCTGGCCGCGCGTGATGTGGCGCTGCACCTGTATGGCAAGACGGAACGCCGCGCCGGGCGCAAGATGGGGCATGCAAACCGGGTTGTGGGCCGCGGCTAAGTTTGCCGATTTGCGGATGCCGCTGTGTCAGCCCGCATCCAGCGTGCGCGTGATTTCGGCCAACAGGGCTTCCAACTCTGTGCGCAAGGCGGGGTTCGCGGCACCTTCGGCGGCACCCAAGCCTTCACCAAGGCTGGCCGCATAGGCCACGCGGTTGGCGATCTGCGTTTCGGCAAGATCGGCGGCCAGCCCTTTGGCGGCTTCCGAAATTTCTGCGCCCAGCTTGGTGCCCGCGCGCGCGCGATTCAGCACCAGCAGCACCTCGCGCCCCTCGCGGCGGGCCAGATCCAATACGCCATCGGTGGCCCAAAGGTCGACATGGCTGGACGCGATGGGCACCAGCACCAGATCAGCCGCGCGCAAAGCCGGGCGCAAATCGCTATCGGCCTTGGGCGGCGTGTCGATGATAACGAAATCCGCCATGTCGCGCAGCTTGCCAACCTCGTAGCCCACCCCCCAAGCAGAGGATGTCGAGAACTCCATGCCATTTGCGCGACCCGCCTCGTGACGGGTCATGAACCAACGTCCCAAAGACCCTTGCGGATCGGTGTCCAGAAACGCAACCGAATGCCCGGCGCGGACCAACATGACCCCAAGGTTAACCGCAAGCGTGGTCTTGCCGGATCCGCCTTTTTGCTGCGCGACGGTGATAACCTTGCCTTTGGCCATGGTTTGCTCCTTTTGCTGCGGCGCAGCATAACGGATTTGTAACGCCATTGCACGCGCTATCTCAGGCGCGGTCATCCTTGGGCGAGCCCATGACCACCATCGTCGTCAGTGTGTTCAGATACGGGAACGCACCAAGATATTCTGTATGGAAATGCTTGTAGGCGGGAAGGTCGCGCGCTTCGACCCGCAGCAGATATTCGACCGTCCCGGTAATGTTGTGACATTCGCGCACTTGCGGGGCGGCGCGCATCAGCCGCTCGAATTCTGCCTGCGCGGCTTTGGTGTGCTGCGACAAGCCCACGGTCACATAGGCAACAAAGCCGGTCCCGGTTTTCGCCGGGTCCACCACCGCGCGGTAGCCGGTTATGATGCCCCGGCGCTCCATATCCTGCACGCGGCGCAAACAAGCAGAGGGCGACAGGCCCACGCGGTCCGCCAGTTCCAGATTCGGGATGCGCCCCTCGCGTTGCAAGATGCGCAATATATGGTGGGATTTCTCGTCCAGATCGCTCATCAATTGCAAAAATACCGCAACCAGCACAAATATTGCAACCAGAATGCAGCGTAGCGGCGCTAGATTGCGCGAACGCGCCAAACTGCGCAAAAAGAGCCCCAAATGACGTTCGAGATATTCGCAGCCCTTCTGACCTTCGCTTTCGTTACCGCCGTCACACCGGGGCCGAATAACGTTATGCTTATGGCCTCTGGCGTCAATTTCGGCTTTCGCCGCACCATTCCGCATATGGCGGGCGTGGCCTTGGGGCATGCTTTCATGGTGTTTCTGGTCGGCGTCGGGCTGATGGGCGCGTTTATCAGCTACCCGCCCTTGCAGATGGCGCTCAAGGTTGTCTCTGCGCTATACATGCTGTGGCTGGCATGGAAAATCGCAACCGCCGTACCGCCTTCGGGCGCCAAGGCCGAAGGTAACCCCCTGACCTTTTTGCAAGCCGCCGCGTTCCAATGGGTAAACCCCAAGGCTTGGATCATATCATTGGCGGCGGTGGCGATCTATGCCCCCGATCAGCAATTCGGCGCAGTGGCTTGGGTGGCTTTGGGGTTCCTGAGCGTTGGCTGGCTGACAACCGTCATCTGGACCGCTGTCGGGGTTAGCCTGCGCCGTCTGCTGACCCGCCCAAGCTGGCTGCGCCTGTTTAACTACACGATGGCGGCGTTGCTTCTGGCCTCGCTTTACCCGGTTCTGTTTCAGGGCTGAAAGGCTTGCGTGGACCAAGACGCGCGGCTAGTCTTTGCCCCGGACCCGTCAGGGCCCCACGAAAAACACACACATATCCTTGGGAGGATACCATGACATTCAAGGCAACGGCCCTCGTGGCCGCAGCGGCGCTTATGGCGGCACCGGTCGCGGCGCAGGAACTGTCTATCGCAACAGGCGGCACGGGCGGGGTGTATTTCCCCTATGGTGGCGGTCTGGCAGAGGTGATCTCGAACCATATCGATGGGGCATCCGCCAGCGCCGAAGTGACAGGGGCATCGGTCGAAAACGTGGCGCTGATCGCGCGCGGCGACAGCGACATTGCCATCGCATTGGCCGATACCGTTTATGGCGCCTATAATGGCACCGGTGCATTCGAAGGCCGTCAGGTCGGCGAATTGCGCGCTTTGGCCTCTATCTATCCCAACGCGGTGCAGATCGTGACATTGGCAGATAGCGGTATTTCCAGCTTGGATGACCTGCGCGGCAAGCGCGTGTCCGTCGGCGCACCGGGGTCAGGCACCGAAGTCAGCGCGCAGACATTGCTGGAAGCCAATGGCATCACCTATGATGACTTCGACGAACAGCGCCTGAACTTCAACGAAACCGCTGACGCGCTGCGCGATGGTGACATTGACGCAGGTTTCTGGAGCGTGGGCCCGCCCACCTCGTCCATCCTGAACCTTGCGACCACGCGCGACATTACGCTTGTCCCGCTGTCCAGCGACCAGATTGCCGCCGCGATCGAGGTTGAGGCGACCTTCGCCCCCTACACGCTGCGCGAAGGTTTGTATGACGGCGTGGATATGGCGGTTGCGACCATTTCCACCCCGAATGTGCTGATCGTTCACGCCGATATGGACGAGGAACTGGCCTATAACATCACCAAGGCGATGTATGAAAACGTGGAAGAGCTGATCGCCATTCACCCGGCCGCGAATGACACCACGTTGGAGTTCTCTGTCGCGGCAACGCCCATCCCCTTCCACCCCGGCGCGCTGCGCTATCTGGAAGAAGTGGGTGCGGATGTGCAGGATCGTCAGCGTCCGTGACGGTTTGGGCAATCGGGCGGCCAGTTTTGGCCGCCCTTTTCATGGCCTTGCCAGCCCATGCGAGCGATGCGCTGCAAGCCGTCACGCAAGACGGGCATATTGTGGCCGAATTGCCCTTTGACGGGGGTGAAATTTGCCTGACATGGGCGCATTCCGTTAGCGGCGGGGCTGTGGCCGATTGCTTTGCCGCGCGCGATGGGCGGTTGGTTCTGGTCGGCAGCTTCCTGCATGACTACGCCGCCGGGTTGGGAGAGGTCGCAAACCGTGGCCGGGTCATTCCGGCAGAGGGTGGCGGCTACTGGATTGTCGAGATTGATGAACCTATGCCCCCCGACGGTCTGCCCTTGCGCGTTGGTCCTGCCCGGGTTGGCCACAAACTGACTGGCGCGGCGGGCGTGATCGACCTGTCGGCCATTGCAGAAAATACACGTGTAACCTTGCGGGTTCGTCCCGAATAACCAAAGCGGAACCGTTCAGATGTCGCAAGCAGACCTGCAAGATGTGATCCCCGAATCGATGCGTTCGGCCGACGCGATTCAGCCGCGCTACGTTCTGTGGGCAATCACGCTGACCGGCGTCGCCTTGTCGCTGTTCCAGCTATACACCGCGGGCATCGAACCGCTGGGGCTGTTTTACCAACGAACGGCGCATCTGGGCTTTATCCTGTTCTTGGCGTTCCTGTTATTCCCGCTGACCGGCCAGTCACGCCGCCGCACATGGTGGGCATGGGGCATTGATGCGGTGTTTCTGGCCGCGTCGTTCCTGAGCGGGTTCTACATCATCTGGTATCTGGATGACATCATTGCGCGGGCAGGCTGGTGGTCGCAAGCCGATATCATTGTCGGGGTCATCTGCGTCATCGCCGTGCTAGAGGCCAGCCGCCGTGTCGTGGGGCTTGGCCTGACCATCATCGGGCTGGTCGCAATCCTTTATGCGCTGGCAGGCTCTCGCGGGGCGCTGCCTTGGCTGGGCGACATGATGCCGGGCATCCTGTCGCATCGCGGCGCCAGCCTAGACCGCTTGGTGGGTCAGCTTTACCTCGGTCAGGAAGGCATTTTCGGGCTGCCCTTGGGTGTGGCCGCGACCTATGTTTTCATGTTCGTGTTGTTCGGCGCGTTCTTGGAAAAGACCGGCGCGGGCAAGTTCTTCATCGACCTTGCCTTTGCCGCAACCGGGCGCAAGGCGGGCGGTCCGGCCAAGGCCGCCGTGATCGCCAGCGCCGGGATGGGGTCCATCTCTGGCTCTGCGATTGCCAATGTGGTCACGACCGGGGCCTTCACCATTCCGCTGATGAAGAAACTTGGCTACCGCCCCGCGCAGGCGGGGGGCGTCGAGGCTGCGGCCTCTACTGGCGGGCAAATCACGCCACCCTTGATGGGGGCAGGGGCCTTTCTGATCTCGGAATACACCCAGATTCCTTATGTCGATATTGTTCTGGTCTCTATCTTCCCGGCGATCCTGTATCTTGGGACCGTCTACCTGTTCGTGCATCTTGTTGCCATGAAGCAGGGCATGAAGGGTCTGCCCGCGTCGGAATTGCCGGTGGTGCGGCAGGTGCTGGCGGCAGGTTGGCAATTCATCGTGCCGCTGATTTTGCTGATCGTGCTGCTGGTCAACAGCATCTCGCCCATGCGGGTGGGGTTCTGGGCGATCATTTCGGTCATCGCCATGGCGGGCCTTCGCGGCGCTTGGGCGCTTTATGCCGATGGGCCAATGACCGGCGCGCGCATCCGCGAGTCTGTCATGCGGGGCATTCGCATGGTCTTTGAATCGCTGGAACTGGGCGCGCGCAATGCCGTGGCGGTGTCCATTGCCTGCGCGGTGGCAGGCATCATCGTGGGTGTTGTGGGCCTGACCGGGTTGGGGCTGAAATTCAGCTCCATGATGATCTCGCTCTCGGGCGGCAATATCGTGATTGCTTTGGGGCTGGTGCTGATCGCCTCACTGATCCTTGGCTTGGGCCTGCCCGTCACGGCCAGCTATATCGTGCTGATCGTGCTGGTCGGCCCGGCGCTGAACACCGAATTCGGCATTCCGCTTCTGATCGCGCATCTGGTCGTGTTCTGGTATTCCCAAGACAGCAATGTCACGCCCCCGGTGGCGCTGGCAGGCTTTGCGGGCGCGGCGATTGCCGGGGCCAAGCCCATGGAAACCAGCTTGCAAGCATGGAAATACGCCAAAGGGCTGTATCTGATCCCGGCTTTCATGGTGTTCAATCCAGAATTGATCCTTGGCGGGCCAGTGCCCTATGTCATCTGGATCGGCTTTAGCGCGGCGCTGGGGTTGGTTGCCTTTGCCGCCGCGATCGAGGGGTATCTGTTCGCGTCCATGAAAGCGTGGATGCGTCTGGCGCTGGTGCCGCCGATCATTGCCCTGTTCTGGCCCAGCTTTGCGGCGGAACTGGTCGGCGCGGCGGCTATTCTCGGGCTTCTGGGAATGAACTGGATGGCAGGGCGTCAGGACAGGACAGTTCTTGCGCCAGAAACCGCTCGAACGCGTCCAGATTGACGGCATCATATTGGCCGAAAGCCTGCATCCAGACCGATGCCTCGCGCAGGGCGTCGGGCTCCAGTTTGCACCATTTCACCCGGCCACGCTTTTCTTGGCTTATCAGCCCCGCATTGGCGAGGATAACCAGATGCTTGGACACGGCGGCCAGCGACATCTCGAACGGGTCGGCGACATCGGTCACGGCCATGTCGTCTTCCAAAAGCATGGCCAGAATGGCGCGCCGCGTGGGGTCGGCCAGCGCGGTAAAGACCAGATCAAGCGAGGGGGCGGGCGAAGTATCCATGGCCCTATCTTTCGTGTGTGGGCGCAAAGGTCAACTGAATGGTTGAATATGCTGCATGTGCACAACCTGCCTATCGCGCCCAAGCAATAATTTGGCTCGATAAAAAAAATCAATATTATCAATAATTTGCGGAAAATTCTGCGCCGCGTTTGCTTTCTTGACTCTGGCGTCCCCTCTGCATAGCTTGCGCGCAACTCAAGGCCGGGAGAGGGCATGACCGATAGCGACGAGCGTGAGCGCCTGAAGGCACTCGAAGCACGCATCTCGCAGGTTCGGGCCAAGCATGACCCTAAACCGGTTGCGCAGGATCATCATTCCATGGCCCAAGTGGGCTGGCGCATGGTGATCGAACTTGTCACCGGCCTTTTTCTTGGGGCCGGCATCGGATACGGGCTGGACTGGCTGTTTGATACCATGCCGCTCTTTCTGGTGGTGTTTACAATACTGGGCTTCGCCGCCGGCGTGCAGACAATGCTGCGCTCGGCACGCGAACTGGCCGTGACGACCGATCAATCGACCCCGCCACAAGCGGGCGACCAGAAGAAGGACTAGACCTGTGGCAGAAGAAAGTGGCGGCCTTGTCATCAAGCCCATGGACCAGTTTCGGGTCGAAGCGCTCTTTGGGGGCGATATTGCGTGGTACACGCCGACCAATGTCACCTTGTGGATGGCGCTGACCGTTTTGGCTGCCACGGCGCTGATGGTGTTCGGTGCCCGCGGTCGCGCGCTGGTGCCCAGCCGCGCACAATCCGCCGCAGAGATGACCTATGGTTTCATATACAAGATGGTCGAGGATGTCGCTGGCCATGATGCCGTGCGCTTCTTTCCCTATATCTTCACGCTGTTCATGTTCGTTCTGTTCGCGAACCTTCTGGGCCTGATCCCCTTTGCCTTTACCACCACCTCGCATATTGCGGTTACGGCGGTTTTGGCCTTCGCGGTGTTCTTTACGGTCACGGCGCTGGGCTTCATCTTGCACGGCACCAAGTTTCTGAAACTGTTCTGGGTTGACAGCGCGCCCTTGGCGCTGCGTCCTGTGCTGGCGCTGATCGAGGTGATTTCCTACTGCGTGCGCCCAGTCAGCCATTCCATTCGTCTTGCCGGTGCGATGATGGCCGGGCACGCCGTGGCCAAGGTGTTTGCAAGCTTTGCAGCCGCGCTTGGCGCTTTCTTCTTCGTTCCGATCTTGGCCGTGACCGCGCTTTACGCGCTGGAACTGCTTGTGGCCGTCATTCAGGCCTATGTCTTCACCATTCTGACCTGCGTCTATCTGAAAGACGCATTGCATCCTGCGCATTAGGCGCGGCGCTCGGGTCCGGATAATCCATCTTGCCAATTCCAACTCAAGGAGAAACGACTATGGAAGGCGATATCGCAGAAATGGGTAAATACATCGGTGTTGGTCTGACCGCCATTGGTATGGGCGGCGCCGCAATCGGTGTGGGCAACATTGCAGGCAACTTCCTGTCGGGTGCTCTGCGCAACCCGTCGGCTGCTGCTGGTCAGACCGCTATGCTCTTCATCGGCATCGCGTTTGCAGAAGCTCTGGGGATCTTCTCGTTCCTCGTCGCTCTGCTGCTGATGTTCGCTGTCTAAGCACATCCCGACGTATCCTTACGGCTGGCGGGGCGCGCGCGTCCTGCCGGTGTTTTCCGGGGTTAGGGGGATGATATGGCAGAGACTGCTGCTTCGGGGCCGGGTATGCCCCAACTGGATATAACCACCTTCTCGAACCAGATCTTTTGGCTGGTCGTGGCTTTGGTGGTTCTGTATTACGTCATGTCCCGCGTGGCGCTGCCGCGTGTGGCCTCGGTTCTGGCCGATCGTCGTGGTGCCATTACCGCAGACATTGCCGCCGCCGAGGAATACAAGCAAAAAGCACTGGATGCCGAGGAAGCCTTCAAAAAGGCTGAAGCGGATGCACGCGCGGAAGCGCAGCGCATTGTCGAGGCCGCCAAGGCAGAAATGCAAGAAGCCTTGAACGCCCAGATCGCCAAGGCAGATGCAGAGATTGCTGCGAAATCCGCCGAGTCTGAAAAGCGTATCCGCGACATTACCGCCAACGCGGTAGAGATGGTGGGCGACGTTTCGAATGACGTGACCAAGGATATTGTTGCGGCGTTCGATATGAAGGCAGATGCACGCAGCGTGACTGCGGCCGTCAAAGCCCAGATGAAGGGGAATGCATGATGTTGCGTCTTGCCGCCATTGCCATGCTGCTGGCCAGCCCCGCGCTTGCTGCGGTCGAAGGCAAGCCCTTCTTCTCGCTGTATAATACCGACCTGATTGTCCTTGCGGCCTTTACCGTTTTCATCGGTATTTTGATCTATGCGAAGGTGCCCGGCAAGCTGGGCGATTTGCTGGACCAACGGTCTGCTACGATCAAGGCAGAGCTTGAAGAAGCCCGCCGCCTGCGTGAAGAAGCGCTGGAACTGCATGCCTCTTTCGAGCGCAAGCAGGCCGAGGTCAAGGCAGAGGCCGCGCGCATTGTGGAAAAGGCGAAAGCCGATGCGCAGCTTGCCGCAGAGCAAACCAAGGCAGAGATCGAGGCGTCAATTACGCGCCGCCTGAAAGCTGCAGAGGATCAGATCGCCTCTGCCGAAGCGGGTGCGATCCGTCAGGTGCGGGACAAGGCAACTGAAGTGGCGATTGCCGCTGCCGGAACCGTCATCGCCAAGAACATGGATGATGCACGCAGCGACGCGCTGATTGCCGATGCGATCAAGGCTGTGAACGAACGCCTGCACTAACTGGCGCAGCCCAAGAACAGCAAAAAACCCGGCTGCAAGGCCGGGTTTTTTCATAAGCTTTCTTGTGAGTGTTCGTAACGCAGTCGCGCAATGGCTTCGTTATGCTCGCTGCGTTTGAAGTCGTTCATGATCCTCTCGACAAAATCCAGATGCGCCGTGGCTGCCGCATGGGCCGCAACAGGGTCGCGGGCCTGAATGGCCGCGTTGATTGCCTTGTGCTGGGCCAGCAGGTCGCTGCGGGTGGCGCGCTGGCGAAAGATCATCTGGCGATTATAGAAAACACCTTTATGCAACAGGTCGAACATGGCGCGCATCATGTGCAGCATGATGATGTTATGCGACGCTTCCACGATTGACAGGTGAAATTCGGCGTCAAGCTGCGCTTCCTCGGTCGGATCACGTTTCTGATGCGCGGCTTCCATGCGCTGGTAGAGGGTGTTGATAACCGCCAAATCCGTATCCGACCCAAGCCGCGCGGCCCTCTCTGCCGACATTGCCTCCATGTCGCGGCGAAAGCTGATGTAATCGAACAATGCTTCATCATGTTCGGCAAACAAGCGCACCAACGAATCCGAAAATGCGCTGTCCAGCAATTCGGCTACGAACACGCCGGCCCCGGCGCGGCTTTCCAGCAACCCGCGGTCCTGCAATTCCGCCAAAGCGTCGCGCAGGCTGGGACGGGACACGCCCAACCGTTCGGCCAGAACACGCTCTGCGGGCAACCGCTCGCCCGGGCGCAGGACACCGCGCAACAAAAGCAGTTCAATCTGCCGCACGACCGATTGTGACAGCTTTTCGGGCTGGATGCGCTGAAATGGCAAGTTTCCTCCTTACCCCATCTATGCGGGGTTTTGGTAAAAAGATATGACCGAATATCGCCCGCCGCAATCAAAAAGGCTGACCGCAAGGATCAGCCTTTCGTGGCAAGCTACAGGTATCGCCTAGCTAGGCTGATACGGTCGGACGTAAATTTCAACCCGGCGGTTCTGCTGCCGCCCCGATGCGGTGCCATTATCGGCGACCGGCTGGGTCAGCCCGCGCCCTTCGGCGCGCACGCGCGAAGCAGCGACACCATTGTTGAACAACACCTGCGCCACGCTGGCCGCGCGCCGTTCCGACAGCCCCTGATTATAGCTGGCCGACCCGGTATTGTCGGTATGGCCCACCACACGCACATCGCTGCGCGGGTAGTCCACAAGGTTATTGGCAATCACGCGCAGGTCGCTTTGCAGATCGGGGCGCACGGTGGCGCTGTCGGTCGCAAACAGCAGGTCTTGCGGCAGGGTCAGGATCAGTTCCTGCCCGGTATTCTCGATATTCACGTCACCGCCCAGTTGGCGGCGCAGCTCTGCGGCCTGACGGTCCAGCCGTTGGCCAATCAGCGCACCGCCTGTGCCCCCGATCAGGGCGCCGGCCAAGGCCCGGTCGCCGCCGCCATCACCCGTCGCGGCACCTACGACGGCACCAACGGCCGCCCCGGTCAATGCGCCCGTAAATGTGCGGTTTTGCGGGTTATTGGGGTCGGGGGCGCAGGCACTTAGGGCCAGAACCGAAATTGCAAAAGGGGCGACGAGTCTCATGACACTCTCCTACTAACTGCCCGCGTGATACCATATTCTGGGCGCACCCACCATTGCGGCGCGCGCCGATACGCGGGGATTTGCCATCACGCTTGCGCGACAGCATCGGCCTGCGCGGCTTCCCAGCCCAGCATGGCGCGTTTGCGCGTCAGCCCCCAATGATACCCGCCAAGTGCTCCGCTGCCTTGCAGCACGCGGTGGCAGGGAATGACAAAACCCAGCGGGTTGCGCCCCACCGCCGTGCCCACCGCGCGCGCGGCACGTTCCGAACAGACGGTTTTTGCGACCTCGCCATAGCTGGTGACATGACCGGGCGGCACCTGCAACAAGGCTTCCCAGACCTTTATCTGAAAGGGCGTGCCGATCATGTGCAATTGCGCCGTTCCTTTGCGGGCAAAGGCCACATCAACATGTGGCGCGGCTGCCGCCGGATCGGCCCTATAGCGCGCTTTTGGCCAGCGTCGGGTCATGTCAGCCAGGGCCGACATGTCGTCGCAGTTTTCGGCAAAGGCCAGCCCGCACAGGCCGCGATCCGTTGCAAGCCCCAAGGCCGGTCCGAAGGGGCTGTCGAACCAGCCATAGTGTATCTCCAGACCCTCGCCGCGCTTGGCATAATCACCGGGGGTCATTCCTTCCCAGCGCAGGAACAGATCATGCAGCCGCGCTTGCCCGGACAGGCCAAGCTGCAAGGCGGTGTCGAACGTCGAAAACCGCGCCGCAAGCAACTGCCGTGCATGGCCCAGCGTCAGGTATTGCTGGTAGCGTTTGGGCGAAACCCCGGCCCAAGCACTGAACACCCGCTGAAAATGCGCGGCGCTCAGGCCAAGCTCTGCTGCCAGATCGTCCAGACTGCGCGCGGTGCCGCCCGGCGCGTCAATCAGCGCAATCGCCCGCGCGATCAGCTTGTAATGATAACTTTGGTCCATGGCGTGCCTTTCCTTGCCCAAGCCATAGCGCGCGCTGGAAAAATCTGCACCCCGAAAGCTGCGCATTGCACGTGCTTCACAAGTTCACTACAGCTTGCCGCAACCATGTGAGGAGGAGGGCCCCGCGTGAAACTTGGACTTGCCTGTCTTGTGCTGGGCTATCTGCTCAGCCAGTTCTATCGTGCGTTTCTGGCGGTTCTGGCCGGACCTTTGACGCAGGATCTGGCTGTGACCCCCGATGATCTGGCGCTGTCCTCTGGTCTGTGGTTCTTGGTCTTTGCCGCAGCGCAGATTCCGCTGGGCATGGCGCTGGACCAGATTGGTCCGCGCCGCACGACCGCGCTGATGCTGGGGCTTGGCGGGACCGGGGGCGCGGCCCTATTCGCCTTGGCGCAAAATGCCACGCATATCCATCTGGCGATGATGCTGCTGGGCGTGGGCTGCGCGCCGGTGCTGATGGCGTCCTATTACATCTTTGCGCGCAGCTTTGCCCCGGCGGTCTTTGCCACGCTGGCGGGGGCGGTCATTGGCCTTGGGTCACTGGGCAATATTCTGGGCGCATGGCCCTTGGCTTGGGCATCAGAGGTCTATGGCTGGCGCATGGCGCTGTGGGTCATGGCGGGGATCACGGCCTTGGTTGCCACGGTCTTGTGGGTGGTCATCCCCGACCCGCCCCGCGCCGAAGCGCCCCAAGGCACCAAAGCCCGCCTGCGCGACGTGCTGCGCATTCGTGCGCTGTGGTGGATGATGCCGCTTTTGTTCGTCAATTACGCGCCAGCGGCAGGGCTGCGCGGGTTGTGGGTTGGTCCCTATATGACCGATACTTTCGGGGCCGATGCCAATCTTGTCGGGCAGGCAACGCTGGTCATGGCGTTTGCCATGATCGCAGGCAATTTTGCCTATGGCCCGCTGGACCGGCTGTTTGGCACGCGCAAATGGGTTATACTTGGTGGCAACTTGTTGGGGGCGGCGGCACTTGCAGTGCTGGCCATCGCGCCTGCCCTTGGGTTCTGGCCCAGTGCCATGTTGCTGGCGGCGGTGGGGTTCTTTGGCGCGTCTTTTCCCATGCTCATGGCGCATGGCCGCAGCTTCATCCCCGCGCATCTGACGGGGCGGGGGGTGACGCTGATAAACCTGTTCTCCATTGGCGGGGTCGGGTTGTTGCAGGTGGCCAGCGGGCATCTGCACCGAATGGGCGACGGGTCTTACAGCTTGCTGTTCGGGTTCTTCGCGCTGCTGCTTTTGGCGGGCTGCGCGGTCTACTTGTTCGCCACGGACCGGACGGATTAACCGCCCAGAACCGTGCCCGGCGCAAAGCGGTGACCGTTCAGGAAGGCTTCGGCGTCGCTCGCGCGCTTGCCTTCGCGCTGTACGGTCAATACTTGCACGGCCCCGGTGCCGCAGGCAATGGTCAACCCGTCCAGCACTTCGCCGGGCGCGCCATTGCCCGCGACAGCGCGGGCATCCAGCAGCTTCAGCCGCCCCGCTGGGCTGTCGCACCACGCGCCCGGAAAGGGAGAGAGCGCCCTGATCTGCCGCGCCACACCCTCTGCGGGCTGCGCCCAGTCAATCCGCGCTTCGGATTTGTCGATTTTCTCGGCATAGGTCACGCCGACCGTGGGTTGTGGGTGCGGCACAAGGCTATTCAACTGCGACAGCGCCTGCATGATCAACCGCGCGCCCATGTCGGACAGGCGGTCATGCAGGCGCGCGGTGGTGTCGCGCTCAGTAATTGGTGTGGCCTCGCGCAGCAGAACGGGGCCAGTATCCAGCCCCGCGTCCATCTGCATGATGCATACACCCGTTTCCGCGTCCCCTGCCATGATCGCGCGGTGAATGGGGGCAGCCCCTCGCCAGCGCGGCAAAAGGCTGGCATGGATATTCAGACAGCCAAAGCGCGGCGCATCCAGCACCGCTTGCGGCAGGATCAGCCCATAGGCCACAACCACAGCGACATCGGCATTCAGCGCTGCGAACGCGGCCTGCGCCTCGGCCTCTTTCAGGCTGACCGGGTGGCGCACCAGTAGCCCCAGCGCTTCGGCGCGCGCCTGCACTGGCGACGGGCGGTCCTTCTTGCCACGACCAGCGGGGCGGGGCGGCTGGGTATAGACGCAGCCCACCTCATGCGCAGCATGGATGGCATCCAGCGCGGGAACCGAGAAATCCGGCGTACCCATGAAGACAACTCGCATCGCATCCCCCTTCATCTTGCCAAAATACTCCGGGGAGCGTGAGGGGCTGGCCCCTCACTGGCACCACGGCAGCTTAACGCTGTTTCCCCGCGCGGCGCAGCAACATGTCGCGCTTTACCCGGCTAAGTCGGTCGAAGAACATGCGCCCGTCCAGATGGTCGATCTGGTGTTGCACGCTGGTCGCCCATAGCCCGACCATCTCGCGCTCTTCCAGCGCACCGGCCTCATTCAGAAACCGGACTGTGACGGCGCGGGGCCGCTCGACCCGCGCATGCACGCCGGGCAGGTTTGGGCTGGCTTCGTCATGCGCGCGCAGCACGGCGCTTGCGTGCAGAATCTCTGGGTTCGCCATGCGTAAGGCCTGACCGCGTGCTTCGGACGCGTCCACCACCGCCAGCCGCAGCCCCACGCCAATTTGCGGCGCGGCAAGGCCCACCCCCGGCATGGCTTCCATCGTGTCGATCATATCGTCCCAGATGGTGCGAATCTCATCCGTGATCGCATCTACCGGGGCGGCCTTGCGGCGCAGCACCGGGTCGGGCCAAGGCAGGCAACGGCGAACCGTCACGCGCGGGCCTTTTCGCGCTTTAGCTTGACCATTTTGCGGGTAATCATCTGCCGCTTGATCGCACCCAGATGGTCGATGAACAGCTTGCCGTTCAGATGGTCCAACTCATGCTGCGCGCAGGTGGCCCATAGCCCGTCGAACTCAACCTCGTGCAGTTTGCCATCCAGCCCCAGCCAGCGCATTGTCACCAGCTTAGGACGGGTGACTTCGCCATATTGCTCTGGAATGGACAGGCAGCCTTCCTCGTAGGTGTTCATCTCGTCCGACTTGGCGATGATCTCGGGGTTGATCAACACCATCGGGTGCTTTTCGGCATCGTCCTCTTTCGCGCAATCCATGACGAAAATACGCTTCAAGACCCCGATTTGGGGGGCAGCCAGGCCCACGCCCGGCGCGTCATACATCGTTTCCAGCATATCCTCGGCCAGTTTGCCGATATCGGCAGTCACCTCGGACACCGGGTCGCACAGCTTTTTCAGCCGCGGGTCGGGATGGATCAGGATGGGTCGAATGCTCATGGAAAGGGATTTATCGCGCGCGGGCGGGCGGGGCAAGGGTTTGGCTGCGTGTAACCTTGACGTTACCTGTCGAATCGCCCTATGTTACCTTTAGGTTACTTAAACGCGGAGGAAAACGCATGTCCCGGAATCCTGTCGCCTTTGTCCGAATGCTGACCATGGCCAGCGCGGTGGTGCTGATCGTTGTCTCGCTTGCCGCCATCTTCGCCGGCGTCGGCCCATCGGGGCAGACTTGGGCATGGATCATCGGGGGCACGATGTTCGCGCTGTCTGTCTTGTCCTTGGTCGTGAACATGGCTTTCCCGGGCCAATCTGACTGCGCATGGGATGAGATGAACCTCGCGGCGCATCGCGCCAGCCTTGTCTTTGGCTATTGGGCCGCGCTTGCCGCTTTCCTGCTGATGCTAAGCCTTGTCCTGACAGGGTGGCTAGAGGCGCAGGCCGCGTTCTACTGGATGGGGCCGGTTCTAGGCATTGCGCCCGCGCTGCATTTCCTAGCGTCCATCCTGCGTGGCCGCGCAGATTGAGCCGCCCGCTTTGGAACAGTGGGAAAATGGTCCTGATCCGCAGCTTCTGCCATATCGAAGCCAGAGGATTTGCAGTGGCGCCGCACCAAGCGGCGTATCACATGGTCATGTGGTGACAGGGACGCGGTGCCGATGAGTGACGACGCGCTTTATAACCGCCTGAAAGTGCTGCGCGCACAGCGCGGGCTGACGCAGGGCGAACTGGCCCTTGCCGTGGGCGTCAGCCGCAAGACGATCAATACCGTTGAAAACCGGGTGTTCATCCCCTCGACCATTCTGGCGTTGAAATTGGCGCGGGCACTGGACTGCCCCGTGTCAGAGCTTTTCGCGCTTGACCCTTTCGGGCCGCCCAAGGACAGTGCCGAAAACGGAGGGTAATCCATGACTTTCGACGAGATCATCGACCGGCGCGGCACGCATTGTTCCAAATGGGATATGATGCAGCCGCTTTACGGCGTGTCCCCGGATGACGGCTTGGCGATGTGGGTCGCGGATATGGATTTCCGCCCGCCCCAAGCGGTGCAAGACGTGCTGCAAGCCATGCTGGACCACGGGGTCTATGGCTATTACGGCGATGACAGCGCTTACCGGTCCGCGATCTGCTGGTGGATGGAGCACCGCCATGGCTGGCAGGTGGACCCTGCGCATATCTCGACCACGCATGGGTTGGTCAATGCGGTGGGTCTGTGCCTGCACACATGGACCGCACCGGGCGATGGGGTGATGCTGTTCACGCCGGTGTATCACGCCTTCGCGCGGGTCATCCATGCAGCCGGGCGGCGGGTTGTCGAATGCCCCATGGCCGAAGCTGACGGGCTGTACCAGATGGATATGGACGCCGCCGAGGCGCTGGTCGATGACAGCACCCGCATGGTCATCCTATGCTCGCCGCATAACCCCGGTGGGCGGGTCTGGTCGGTGGAAGAACTGCGCGCGGTGGCCGCGTTTTGCGCGCGGCATGATCTGCTTCTGATCTCGGACGAGATTCATCATGATCTGGTCATGCCCGGCCATACGCACACGGTCATGCCCTTGGCCGCGCCAGAGCATATGGACCGGGTGGTTATGCTGACCGCCCCGTCCAAGACATTCAACATTGCAGGCACGCATTGCGGGCAGGTCATTATCCCCGATGACCGGTTGCGCGCGCAATTCGCCGCCACGCTTGGCGCTATGGGCATTTCTGGCAACAGCTTTGGCTTTCATGCCGTGACCGCCGCCTATTCGCCGCAAGGGGCGCAATGGGTCGATGCGCTGGTCGCCTATCTGGATGAAAATCGCCGCCTGTTCGACGCGGGCGTGAACGCCATTCCCGGTCTGCGGTCCATGCCGTTGCAATCGACCTACCTAGCTTGGGTGGATTTTTCCGGCACAGGCATGGACATGGCAGAGTTCACAACACGGGTGGAACGCGACGCGAAGATCGTCGCCAACCATGGGCCGACATTCGGCACCGGTGGCGCGAATTACCTGCGCTTCAACCTTGGCGCGCCGCGTTCGGTGATGACCGATGCCGTGGCGCGGCTGCAACGCGCCTTTGGCGATCTGCAATGAAACGGGGCCGCAAGGCCCGGCCTCAGTCACCTTACCCCATCAACTGACCCGATTCCGGCACCCAACGGAATTCGGCACCGTCGCGGCCAGCATCCACATACCCCACAGCCGGAAAGGGCATGTGATAGCCGATGGCCGGAACCCGGTCGGCGGCGATCATACCCAGCACGCGGCGGCGGCTTTCGGCGGCCTGCGCCTTGTCGGCGTCAAAGCGCACTTCCCAATCGGGGCGCGCCAGCGACCAGACGGGGTGGTTGGCAAGGTCCGCGAAAATGACCAGCCCCGCCCCGTCGCTGTCCAGCCGGTAAACCATATGCCCCGGCGTGTGCCCAAAGGCCGCCATACCGGTAATGCCCGTCACCACGTCATCGCCATCGCCGATGAAGGTCATCATCTCGGCCATGGGGCGCACATTGGCGTCAAAGCCTTCGTTGCCCGCGGCGGCCCAATGGTCGAATTCCGCCTGCCCGGTGACGTAGCGCGCATTGGGGAAGGTCGCGGCCCCATCTGTCATCATGCCGCCAATGTGGTCGCCATGCATATGCGTCAGCACCACGATGTCGATCTGGTCGGGCGTGTAGCCCGCACTTGCCAGCGCTTCGGTCATTGCAGGACCGTTCAGGCCGGTGTCGAACAGCACCAGTTGGGACCCGGTATTGACCACGGTGGGCGTGAAGAAGAACTGCGACACATCCGTAGACAGGAAATTCGCGCGGCTGACCTCGGCAAATTCCTCTGCCGAGGCGTCCATCCCGAAAATCCCTTGCGGGTTTTCGCGCGGGGTGGTGCCGGCCAGAATGGTGGTCACCTCGAACCCGCCGATCATGAAGCGGCGGTGGCGTGCAAAACTTGCGCCCATCATCGGGGCTTCGGCAAGCGCGGCGCGAGGGGCGGCCAAGCCGGCCAAGGGCAGCGCGGCCCCTGCGGCCATAAGGGTGCGGCGGGTAAGCTTTGTCATGTCGTCTCCTCCAAAGGTGGGTAGCTTTGCGCCAAGACATAACGCCGCATGGCAAAAGTCCTGTCACGCTCGCGTGATGCGTTGGTCGCGCCAAGAGCCTGAAGTTTCCGGCTTACGGGGCATGGGCGCGGGTGCTATGCAAAACCGCACAGCAAGGGGGACCGCATGTTCCAGCCGCAGATGTTTCACGAAACCCGGCCAGAGGTGATGCATGACCTGATGCGCGCGCACCCGTTCGCGGCGTTGGTCACAGATGCTTTGGGCCAGATCACCGCCGATCATGTGCCTTTGGTGCTGCATCCCAAGGCAGGCGAGTATGGCGCGCTGCATGGTCATATCGCCCATGGCAACCCGTTATTTCGTATTACGACCGGGCCAATTTCGGCAATGGCAATCTTTCAGGGGCCGCAGGGCTATGTCACGCCGTCTTGGTATCCGTCCAAGCGCGAACACGGCAAGGTGGTGCCAACATGGAACTACGTCATCGTCCATGCGCGCGGCATCTTGCGGTTCCAACAAGACCCGGATTGGCTGATGCAGCATTTGCACGACCTGACACACGCCCATGAAAGCCATCGTCCGGTGCCGTGGCAGGTCTCTGATGCGCCGGCAGAGTTCATGCAGCGGCAATTGCGCGGGCTGGTCGGGTTCGAGTTGACGATCACAGAGCTGTCGGGCGTCTGGAAGGTTAGCCAGAACAAGACAGAGGCAGACCTTGCAGGCGTGCGCGACGGGCTAAATGCCGAAGGGCGGGCCGACCTGTCGCAACTTGTGGCCGACCGCGCGCGCGACCAGTGAAAGGGACTACGCCATGCCAACCTTGCTGTCCGTCAACCTGAACGTGGCCGCTTTGCTGCGCAACCGGCGCGATCACCCATGGCCCAGCGTTGTGGGTTTGGGCCGCATCGCGCTGGCCGCCGGGGCGGCAGGGCTGACCGTGCATCCCCGCCCGGACGAACGCCACACCCGCGCGAGCGACGTGCAGGATCTGCGCGCATTGATCGACAGCGAATTCCCCGACCGCGAATTGAACGTTGAAGGCTACCCCGACGCCCGGTTTCTGGACCTTGCCGCCACCGTGCGCGCGGAGCAGGTTACGCTTGTGCCTGACGACCCCGCGCAGGCAACCAGCGACCACGGCTGGGATTTTGCCAAGGATGGCGTTTGGCTAGCCGATATTGTGGGCGGACTGAAGGCACGCCGCCAACGCGTGTCGCTGTTTGCCGACCCCGATGCCCGCCAGATGGAAGCTGCCGCCGCGACCGGAACCCACCGGGTAGAGCTTTACACCGGCCCATACGGTGCTGCGCATTCCGACCCGGCGGCGTGTGAGCGCGCCCTGACCGATCTGGCCCAAGCCGCAACTGAAGCCACGCTGCTGGGCTTGGCGGTCAATGCGGGCCATGATCTGACGGTGCCGAATTTGGCTGTCTTAGTGGCGCATGTGCCGCAGATTGCAGAGGTCTCTATCGGACATGCGCTGTTTTGTGATGCGCTGACCTATGGGATGGACGCCACCGTGCGGCGCTATCTTGCGGCCTGCAACGGCACAGCGCCCGATCAAACCTAGCGCCTGCACAAGGCCTGCGCATTCGTGCAGGTTGGCCTCGGCCTCTTTGCGCCTTAGCTGTCAGGAAGCAGGAAAAGGAGGAAGTAATGGGCGTTCTGATCGACGGCAAATGGTCCGACCAATGGTATGACACCAGCAAAACTGGGGGCGCGTTCCAGCGCGACACGTCGCGGTTTCGCAACTGGATCACGCCCGATGGCAGCGCCGGGCCCAGTTGCGCGGGTGGCTTCAAGGCCGAAGCCGGGCGCTACCATCTATATGTGTCCTATGCCTGCCCATGGGCGCACCGGGCGCTGATCTTTCGTGCGTTGAAGGGGCTGGAAGGGCTGATCGACGTTTCCGCCGTGCACCCCGACATGCTGCAAGACGGATGGAGCTTTGCCACGGATTTCCCCGGCGCGACGGGCGACCGGCTGTTTGGCAGCACCCATATCCGCGACATTTACATTCGCGCCGACCCCAAGGTGTCGGGCCGTGCGACGGTGCCGGTGCTGTGGGACAAGGCGCAGGGCAAGATCGTGTCCAATGAGAGCGCCGAGATCATCCGCATGTTCAACAGCGCGTTCGACGACCTGACCGGGAACACGGAGGATTATTACCCCGAAGCCCTGCGCGCCGAGATCGACGCGGTCAATGACCGGGTCTACAACACGCTGAACAACGGCGTTTACAAATCCGGTTTTGCCAGCACCCAAGCGGCCTATGACGACGCGGTCTACCCGCTATTCGACACGCTCGACTGGTTGGACGCGCGACTGTCGCGCCAACGCTACCTTGCGGGCGACCAACTGACAGAGGCGGATTGGCGGCTGTTCACCACACTTGTGCGCTTCGATCTGGTCTATCACACGCATTTCAAATGCAACCGCGCGCGGATCGTGGATTACCCAAACCTGTGGGCCTATACGCGCGAGCTATACCAGCACCCCGGCGTGGCAGATACGGTGCATTTCGACCATATCGTGCGACACTACCATTACAGCCATGACACGATCAATCCGCACCGGATTATCCCGATCAACCCGCGCCCGGATTTTACCGCACCGCACGGGCGGGGGACGGTCTAGGACGAGGCGTATCTGGACCGGGCGTCAGCACCAACAGACCCGTGACCGGCGCCGCCGCAAGGCGAGGTCCGCTTGCCGCCATCGCCGGCGCGCTCATACCGCTGCGTTCCAGCTCTTGCTGTTTCGACGCAAAAATCGTGATGGGCGTGCCGTTGCGCACCATAGCGTAGATGTCTTCCATCTGTCGGTCGGTCACGGCAATGCAGCCGTTTGTCCAGTCGCCCCGCGCCCGCTGGTAGCGCGGCCCGCGCCCGTGGATGAAGATGTCACCTCCCGGCTCCCAGCCATTCGCCGCGGCATGGGCGCGGTCGGCTTCGTTCGGGTAGTCAAGCCCGATGGACAGATGAAAGGCGCTGTTGGGGTTGCGCCGGTCAATGATGTAATCGCCTTCCGGCGTGCGGCGGTCGCCCTCGCGCTCTTTATGGCCGAAGGGCTGGCCGCCAAGCTGCACCCGGTAGCTGCGCAGGACCGTGCCGAAATGCAGCAAGTCCATCTGGCGTTCGGCCTTGTAGACGACAACGCGGGTCACTTCGGGGCCGTCATAGGTCCGAAACTTCGTTGGCGCGCAGGCCGTCAGCAGGGCCAGAAACGCCACGGGCAGGAACAGGCGGAAAAGCTGCATCGAGGCCTCTGGGGTTTTTTGACAACTATGCCCGAACCCGCGCGGTCTGCCAAGCTGGCGCGGTGTTCACACACGCGTCATCCGTCGCGCTCTGCCAGCTTCTTCTCGATTTCGCGCAGGCGGGTCAGCACCTCGTCGCGGTATTCGTCGGTGGCCTTGTTGCTTTCGGCGGCATGGGCGTCTTGCATCGAATTCACAATCAGGCCGACCAGCAGGTTTACCACGGCGAATGTTGTGACCATGATGAAGGGCACGAAGAACAGCCATGCATAGGGGTATACTTCCATAACCGGGCGCACGATTCCCATTGACCAGCTTTCCAGCGTCATGATCTGGAACAGCGAATAGGCCGACGATCCCAGATCGCCGAACCATTGCGGGAAGCTGTTTTGGAACAGCTTGGTGGCCATGACCGAGCCGATGTAAAAGATCATGCCCATCAGCAAAAACACCGACCCCATGCCGGGCAGCGCTGTGATGAACCCTTCCACCACGCGCCGCAGGCTGGGGCTGACCGACACCACCCGCAGCAGTCGCAAGATCCTTAGCGCCCGCAGCACGCTGAAGCCTTGGGTCGCGGGCATTAGGGCAATGCCGATGATGATGAAATCGAAGATATTCCAGCCCGAACGCCAGAATTGCCAGCGATGGGCGTATAGCTTTAGCGCCAGTTCCACCACGAAAATGCCAAGGCAGATCTTGTCCAGCGTCAGGATGACCGGACCGATGGCATCCATCAGCGGGCGCGACGTTTCCATGCCCAGCAACACGGCATTGAACAGGATCACCCCGATGACCCCATTGCGCACCCAATTTTGGTCCAGAAATGCGGCGATGCTTGCGCGGCTGAACATGATATATCCCCGAAGAATGATTTCCGCGCAGATATGTTACCTTGCGAAGGCGGCTGCAAGCTCCACATGCGGGCTGAAGCGGAATTGATCGACCATCTGCACCCATTGCAGGCGATAACCCGCATCACACAGGATTTTCGCGTCGCGCGCGAAGGTAACCGGGTTGCACGATACCGCCGCAATACGCGGCACAGCACTTGCCGCCAGCGCGCGCGCCTGCGCTTCGGCCCCGGCACGGGGCGGGTCGATGACAACAGCGTCAAAGCGGGCAAGGTCTTCGGGCAAAAGCGGGTTGCGGAACAGGTCGCGGGTTTCATGGCTCAGGCGTTTTAGCCCGGTCGCATGCCGCCAACCGTGGTCAAGCGCGGCCAGCATGTCGGCCATGCTTTCGACCGCATGTATTTCCGCGCGTTCGGCCAAGGGCAGGGCAAAGGTGCCGCAGCCCGCGAACAGGTCGGCCACGCGCGGCGCATCGCCCACGGCCTTCGCCACGGCCGCTTGCAGCGCCGCTTGCGCATCGGCGGTGGCTTGCAGGAACGCGCCGGGCGGCGGAGTGACATGCGCGCGCCCAAAGCTGTGGACAGGCGGCGCGGCTTGGGCGATCACCTCGCCATCCCATGCCAGCCGGGCCAGCCCGTTTGCGCCGGCCCATTGCCCCAGCGTGGCTTGCAGCGGCCCGTCCAGCGGTTTGCCGCCTGTCACCGCCAGATCAAGCCCCACATTGGACAGGGTCAGCGACAGCGCCATCTCGCCCTTGCGCGATCCGGCCAGCGTGACCAGCTCTTCCAGCAGCGGCAAAGCGGCGGTCAGCTCGGGCCGCAGGATCAGGCAGTCGGGAACGGCTGTCACCGTATCCGATGCCCGCGCATGGAACCCCACCAAGGCCCCTTTTTTCAGTCGTCGGCCCGAAAACGCCGCCCGCCGCCGCGTGCCGAGCGGCGAGATATGAGCCGCGCGGAACGGCGCGTCCAACCCCTGCGCGGCCAAAGCCTGCCGGATCACGCCCTCTTTCCACTCGGTCACGAACCCCTCGCGGGCATGCTGCAACGCGCAGCCGCCGCAGGCCTTGTAATGCGGGCAGGGTGCGGCGATGCGCTCTGGCGAAGGCGTCAGAATGCGCGGGGCCGCGATGCGGCCATGCGTGACCTCGCCTTCCACCACCTCGCCCGGCAGGGCGCGCGGCACGAAAACTGGGCCATCGGCCACCCCGTCGCCATGGTGGCCAAGCCTAAGAATGGTCAGCCCCATAGCGCGGCCTTATGCGATTTCAGATGTCTCATCCGTGCCCAGAAACCCGCCCGATTGCCGTGCCCAGAAGCGCGCATAGGTGCCGCCCTTGGCCAAAAGCTGTTCATGGGTTCCTTGCTCAAGGATGCGGCCCGCGTCAAGCACGACAATCCGGTCCAGTTGGGCGATGGTCGATAGACGGTGCGCAATGGCCAGCACGGTTTTACCCTGCATCAGCGGTTGCAACGCGTCTTGCACAGCGGCTTCAACCTCTGAATCCAGCGCGGATGTCGCCTCGTCCAGCACCAGAATGGGCGCGTTTTTCAGAAAGGCGCGCGCCAGCGCAATGCGCTGGCGTTGTCCGCCCGACAGGCGCACGCCGCGTTCGCCCAGTTGCGCATCATAACCGCGGCGGCCTTCGTGGTCCTGCAAATCCTTGATGAAATCATGCGCTTCGGCCGCTTTGGCGGCGGCCTCAATCTCTGCCCGTGTGGCATCGGGGCGGCCATAGCGGATGTTTTCCAGCGCCGAACGGTTGAACATGGCCGTTTCCTGCGTGACCATGGCAATGTTGCGGCGCAGGCTTTCTTGCGTGATCTGGCGAATATCGCGCCCGTCCAGCGTGATGCGCCCGGCTTCCACATCATACAGCCGCAGCAAAAGCGCCACGAGGGTCGATTTCCCGGCACCCGACGCGCCGACGATCCCGATCTTCTCGCCCTTGGCAACCGCCAAGCTCAGCCCGTCCACCCCGCCTGCATCGCGCCCGTAAGCAAAGCCCACATCTTCGAAGGCGACGGCCCCTTCGGCGCGACCAATCTCGACCGCGCCCTTGGCATCGGTCAGGTCTGGGCATGGGGTTAGGGTGCGCATCCCGTCCTCTATTTCGCCAATGTTCGAATAGATCGCCATCAGCACGAAACTGACCCAGCCTGTCATCTGCGCAATGCGAATGGCCACGGCGCCTGCGGCGGCAATATCGCCGGTGCTGGCCATGCCCGCCGACCACAGCCACAATGTGCCGCCAATCAGCAGCACCGGCAAAATGCCCGCGACCAGCATCAGGCCAAAACGGAACCACACCTGCACTTCGCCAAATTCGACAGAGCGGTCACGGAACACGCTCATGGCGTTCAGCGCCGCGCGGTCCTCGAAATCGGCATGGGCAAACAGCTTGACCGTCTTGATGTTGCTGATCGTGTCCACCACCTGCCCGCTAACCTTGGCACGGGCACCCGCGCGCTTGCCAGAGCGTTCGCGCACTTGCGGCAGAAAATACCGGATCAACCACAGATACCCCACCAGCCAAACCGCCAGCACCAGTGCCATGCGCGGGTCGATGGTAAACAACAGCACGACCGACCCGATGATAGAAGACAGCGCGAAAGCCATGGTATTGATGGTTTCATTGGCCACATCGGTCAGCGCGCGGGCGGTCTGCACCTGCTTTTGCGCAATGCGACCGGCGAAATCATTGTCGAAGAATGTCACGGGCTGGCCCAGCGTCCAGCGGTTCAGCCGCGATTGCACCAGAACAAAGATATTGGGCTGCACCACGATGCTATTGGCCGCCGAGGATATGCCAAAGGCCAGCGGGCGCACCACCATGAAAAACACCACGAATCCGGTGATCAACCAGCCATGCGCAGCGATGAAACCCTGCGCGCCGGTGCCTACCGCCGCGTCAATGATCTGGCCCAAAAGCAGCGCCGAGATCACTTCGGTCGTGCCCACAATGGCGGAAATGACCGTGGCCAGTGCCAAGACCGGCCAAGACCCTTTGACCGACCACAGCATGAAGCGCAAAAGGCTTTGCGGCGGCGGCCCATCGGCATGGGCAAAGCCGTCGATCAACCCCGCCAGCCGAAAGGCAAGGGTCGGTTTTTGGGTGGGGTCTGTCTTTTGCAACATGGCCTATCCTTTGGGACAGGACATAGGGCGTTTGTCGCGCCCGCGCCAGTCAGCCCAGCAGATCGTCGCGCGTGGCGCGGAAATCCGACGTGATCCAGCGCGCTTCCAAGGCCTTCAGTCTTTGTCCCAAGGCTGCGCCGTCCAGCCCCGGCAGGTCTGCTGCGCGGATCGGGAAGCGCGCGGATGCGCCGCGCGCGATCTCTGCCTGCCAATCGGGGGGCAGGGGGCTTTCAAAGGTTGCAGCACGCGCCAGCACGGCATCCGTGCCCAGTTCCGCGCCCAAGCGGTAGCCCAGAAGGGCCGGTGCGGTCATGTCGCCCAACGCGCCGCGCAGGCAGGTCAGGTCACGCGCTTCAGCCTTGGTCAGGCGCAGCGCGCTGGTCTCTCCGCCCAGCACGGCCAGACGCCGCAGCCAGCGCGGCGGCACGCCCGCGTCCAAATGCACCAACGGGGCCAAGCCGCGCGGGTCTGCCCCTGGCAGCACGCGCACCAACACACTGGCATGATGCATTGCCGCGACCGAAGGGCTGGGGTCGTGCGCAGACAGCAATTTGCGCAACTCGCCCGTGACCCGTTCGGCGGATAGCCGCGCCAGCCCCTCGGCCCCATCGGCGCAGGCCGCCAGCCCGTCCGGGTCCAGCCCGTGATCGGGGTCGCCATATTGCGCGTGAAAGCGAAAGAACCGCAGGATGCGCAGGTAATCCTCGGCAATGCGCTGGGCCGGGTCGCCCACGAAGCGCAGCCGCCGCGCGCGCAGGTCGTCCATACCGCCCAGCGGGTCCAGCACATGCCCCGCCGCATCGGCATAAAGCGAGTTCATCGTGAAATCGCGGCGCGCCGCGTCGTCCTCCATCCGGTCGGAAAAGGCCACCTCGGCATGCCGCCCATCGGTTGCCACGTCGCGGCGGAAGGTTGTGACCTCGAATCCTTCGCCGTCCACCACCAGCGTGACCGTGCCATGCGCCAGCCCCGTGGGCACGGCGCGCAGGTTTGCTGCTTCGGCCAAGGCGATGACCTGTTGGGGCCGCGCCGATGTGGCGATGTCCACATCCGTCACGACCTCGCCCAGTGCGGCATTGCGCACGCAGCCGCCCACCGCATAGGCCGCATGGCCCGCGCCGGTCAGCAAGCCCAGCACTTTTTGCGTGCGGTCGTTTTCCAGCCAGTCGCCGCTTACGCGCATCGTGCCATCCGTTCTGCCAAGCCCCGCAGAATACGCGCGCTGGCCCCCCATATATAATATGGCCCCCATGGCACGGCATAGAAATGCCGCCATTGCCCGCGCCAGATGCGCCGTTCGATCACATAACAGGCCGGGTCGATGACATGCGCCAAGGGCGTGCGGAACACCTCTGCCACCTCGCCCGGTTCGGGGCGCGGGGTAAAGGCCCCGTCCAGCCGCGCCACGAAAGGCGTGACCAGAAAACCGGTGACGGTTTCATGCGTGGGCAGCGTGCCAAGGATGCGCACCTGTCCTGCATCTAGCCCGATTTCTTCGCGCGCCTCGCGCAGCGCGGTGGTGGCCAGATCGGGGTCGGTCGCGTCTTGCCGCCCGCCGGGAAAGGCGATCTGGCCGGGATGGTGGCGCAGATGCGAGGCGCGCTTGGTCAAGATAACGCCGCCCGCATCATCTACCGCGATCAGCACGGCAGCGGGGCGCAGCTTGCGCGCTGGTCCCTGCCTGAGCGCCGGGTTCAGGTCGAAATCGCTCGACGCATTCGCAGGCAGGGCCAGCGCCGCGCGCAGGCGATCATCCATCCTTGCCCTCGAAGCCCAGCGTTGCCGGGTCCATGACATAATGCGCGCCGCAGAACTGGCAGTCGGCGGTGACTTTGCCGTCCTCGGTGGTCATGGTGGCAATGTCCTTGGCCGAATAGATGGACAGCGTGCTGCGGACCTTATCCTCGGAACAGGAGCAGCCGAAATGCACCGGTTGCGGGTCGTAGACGCGGGGCGCTTCCTCGTGGAATAGGCGGGCCAGCAATTCGGGCGGGCCGACATGCGGGCCGATCAATTCCAGCTCTTCAACCGTGTCCAACAGCATGTTGGCGCGGGTCCAATTCTCTGCCTGCTCGGCTGTGTCGCGCTTGGGCGCTTCCGAATTGCCGGGCATGTGCTGCAACATCACGCCCCCTGCGCGCCAAGCTTGCGCCTGACCGGGCAGGGTGGCGCGCCCAAAGGACAGCGCAAAGCGGGTGGGCAACTGTTCGGATTGCGCGAAATAGGTTTCTGCGCAGGCGCTTAGCGATTGCCCGGCCAAAGGTGTAATGCCCTGATACGGCGTCATATCCGGCCCTTGGTCAATCAGTATAGCGAAATACCCCTGACCGATCTGGGTATAGGGATTGGTGTTTTCCGCCAGCCGGTCACCGTCGAAGCTGGCATAAGCGCGAATGCGCGCGGGCGCGCCCTCTTCTTCGGGGGCGTAATAATCGGTTGCGATCAGCCGCAGCGGGCCGTCGCCGCGAATCTGCAAGGACAGTTTCCAGCGCAGTTTGATGGTCTGGCCGATCATCGCGGTCAGCAACGTGGCCTCGGCCACCAAGGCTTCGACAAGCGGCGGATAATTGTGTTTTTCCAACACCTTTTCCAGCGCGCCATCCAGCCGCGCCACGCGGCCGCGAATGTCGCTATTGTCCAGTTGGAACGGCAGAACCGTGTCGTCCCAGGCGATTTGTTCGCCAATGCTCATGATGTATTTCCTTGCTGGTGCTGCGCGCGGCGCGCGCCTAGGCTTGCCCCCACATATAGGAATCACGACCGGAGGGCCAAGGATGATCCGCAGATTCGGAGAGGCGCGCGTGGATGGGCAACGCTACACCCGCCGCCACGGGGCCTATGCTATTGTCCTAAGCGGGGATTCGGTGCTGCTGACGCATCAGGCTTGGCCGGATGACGAATGGCAACTGCCGGGCGGCGGAATTGACGCGGGCGAAAGCGCGCTGCAAGCCCTGCGCCGCGAGGTGCTGGAGGAAACCGGCTGGCGCGTGCGCCCCGTGCGGCGGCTGGGTGCGTTCCGGCGGTTTTGCTACATGCCGGACTATGCGCTGTGGGCCGAAAAACTGTGCACGATTTACATAGCACAGCCCGTGCGGCCCGTCGCGCTGCCGTCAGAGCCGGGCCATTCCGCGCATTGGTGCCCGGTGGCCAAGGCCGTGACCTTGCTTGGCAATGATGGCGACCGCGCCTTTTTGGCGGCCCTGCTGTAATGATTCGACCCGCCATCTTGGCCGATGCCCAGACGATCCGCGCCTGCTCTCGCGCGGCTTTCGCGCGCTATGTTGGGCGGATGGGGCGCGAACCAGCGCCCATGCAGACCGATCCGGCAGCGGCGATCGTGGCTGCCGAGGCCTATGTCGCCACCGGCCCCGATGGGCGCATTCTTGGCCACGTCATCTGCCGCCATGCCGGGGGTGACATGGTGCTCGACACGCTGGCGGTCTGGCCCGACGACGCGGGGCGCGGCGTGGGCAAACGCCTTGTTGCGCATGTAGAGGCACTGGCTCGGCAACAGGGGCTGGACGCTGTAACGCTTTACACCAATGCGGCGATGACGGAAAATCTGCCTTTCTACGAAAGCCTTGGCTACACGCGCATTGCTCGCCAGATGCAGGACGGATTCGACCGGGTTTTCTTTCGCAAATCCTTGAGCGCGGGGTAAGCTAGCTGTCTGCCGGCTGCTCAGGGTAATAGCTGTGCGCGTTGGGGCAGACGGTTTTATAGGCGCTGAACTCCAGCAAGGCGCCGGAAACGTCATCGCTGAATTCATCGCGCCCGGACCACAGCGCCAGTTCCCATTTCAGGGCGTCCAGCAGGGACAGCCCGCGCTGGTCGGCCAGTTTGGTGAACAGCTCGCGCAGGCCATTTTCGCCGAATTCGTTGTCATCTTGATCCGCGCATTCGGTAATCCCGTCAGAATACAAGAACAGCCGATCGCCGGGCCGCAATTCTGCTTCGAAACTGGTATAGGTCGCGCCGTCGATCAGGCCGATGGGAAGCCCACCCTCGCCAATAAATTCGATCGTGCCGTCCTGCCGCTGAATGACCGGGTGCGGATGGCCCGCCTGCACTATAACCAGCCGCCCGGTGGTCAGGTCCAGATCGGCATAGGCCACGGTCAGATAGGCTTCGGTGTCGATTTCTTGCAACATCAGGCTGTTCATGCGCGCAGCGACATCATGCGGGGCGACCGCTTCCATTTGGCCGGTCGTGAAATTGCGGGTCAGCGCGATATTCTGTGACTGCGCACCGCCGAACATGCCGCCAATCCGCGCGCCCAGCAGGGCAGCGGCCACGCCATGGCCCGACACATCCAGCGAATAGATGCCGATTCGCTGCGCATTGATCGGGAATGTGCCGACCATATCGCCGCCCACATGGCCGGATGAATGCAACATCAGCGACAATTGGCTGCCCCCGAAGTCGTGGAACCGGTCGCGGATCATAGATTGTTGCAGCTTGCGCGCTTCCATCAGGTCGCGATCCACCGCATCGTACAAGGCCTGAAGTTTGCGCAGCGCGGCCTGCAATTCTTCATTGCGGGCTTTGACCTGCCGTTCCATTGCCAGCAAACGTTCGCCTGCAAAGATCCGCGCGCGCAATTCCGATGTGCCAACGGGTTTCGACAAAAAGTCATCCGCGCCAACGTTCAACCCTTCGGCGACCGCGTTCTTTTCGTTATTGGAGGTCAGCAGAATGAAATAGGAATAACTTTCGTGATCGAGCGCACGAAAGGCGCGGCAAAAATCCAGCCCGTTCATGCCCGGCATCATCCAGTCGGACAGAATCAGATCGAAGCGGTTGGTCTGGCAGAGTTGTAGCGCCGTGTCGCCTGACGCGGCCTGTGTGACCTGATACCCCCAGCGTTCAAGGTTCTTGGCCAATACAAGCCGTTGGGCCGCACTATCATCAACCACCAGCGCCTGTTTTGCGCCGATCGTCGCGGTCGCGAAGGTATCTTGTGGTGTCACACTGGTATCCACGCCAATCATCCATAGGTTCAGAGCCGCACAGGGGTCGAGCGGCACCAGTATTGCAGCGACGAATTAACACCCGATGAAAACGCGCCGCCCTGTCCAACAAACGGTCGCGTCCTTACGAATCCTTAGGGGCTTTGTCGCAGTCTTGCAGGTGCATGATGAATTGGGGGTCAGACGTGATAGATTGGTCAAGAGTATCCGAATTGCACGAAGAAGTTGGTGACGACGCCTTGGGCGAAGTGCTGGAGCTGTTCAGCTCTGAAGTGGCCGAGGGGCTGGCGCGGTTGGCGCAGGCCAACAGCGCGACGGCCATTGCAGCAGAATTTCATTTCCTGAAGGGTGCGGCGCTTAACCTTGGGCTGGACGAGGTCGCCCAAATCTGCGCCAAGGGCGAGGAAAACGCCCGCAACGGTGTGATGACCGAAGCACAACGGCTTGCCGTCACGGAACAATTCCCGGCCTCTTGCCAAGAATTGTCTAGCCAATGGCGCGACCGGATTGGCGCGAATTAGGTGCCGTTTCAGATCACGAAATTGGCCATGATCTCGTCTTCGGTTATATCGGAATAGGCAAAGCCTGCATCGTCCAGCCGCGAAAACAGCCCGCTGAAATTGTCGGGGTTCGTGGTTTCGATCCCCAGCAAAACCGTGCCGAAATTGCGTGCGGTTTTCTTCAGGTATTCAAACCGGGCAATGTCGTCTTCCGGCCCCAGAATGCCCAGAAAATCGCGCAGCGCGCCGGGGCGTTGGGGCAGGCGCAACAGCAGGTATTTCTTGGTGCCGGCGAATCGCATGGCGCGTTCCTTCACCTCTGGCAGGCGCTCAAAGTCGAAATTCCCGCCAGAGACGACGCATACCACCGTCTTGCCCGCGATCTGCTCGCGCAGGCTGTCCAGCACATCCAGCGACAGCGCGCCCGCCGGTTCCAGCACAAGCCCTTCCACGTTCAGCAGGTCCAACATGGTAATGCAGATGCGGTTTTCGGGCGCGATCAGCACATGGTCGGGCGCGACATGGCGCAGCCGCGCGAAGGTGCGCGCGCCGATCCGCGCCACAGAGGCACCATCGACGAAACTGTCGATGCGCGGCAAGGTCACGGGTTCGCCCGCGCGCAAAGCCGCCTGCAAAGATGCGCCGCCCGCGGGTTCGACATAGCGCAGCGCGCAGCCGGGCGCGGTTTGGGCCAGATAGCTTGTCATCCCCGCGCTCAGGCCGCCGCCGCCCACGGGCAGCACCACCATATCGGGCGCATGGTCCATTTGGGCCAGCATTTCGACCGCCACGCTGGCTTGGCCTTCGATCACGTCCTCATCATCGAAGGGTGACAGGAAATGCGCGCCGCGTTGCGTGCAAAACGCTTGCGCCGCCGCCAGCGACTGGTCGAACGTGTCGCCGGTCAGTTCGATCGTGACCTGCGCCCCGCCGAAACTGCGGGTTTTCATGATCTTCTGTTGCGGCGTCGTGACCGGCATGAAGATCGTGCCCTGCACCCCGAAATGACGGCAGGCAAAGGCCACGCCCTGCGCATGGTTGCCCGCACTTGCGCACACAAACGCGCGCCCCTCTGGCACCCGGTCCAACTGTTTGCGCATGGCGTTCAGGGCACCGCGAATCTTGTAGCTGCGCACGGGGCTTAGGTCTTCGCGCTTCAGCCAGATTTCGGCGCTGTATTTCTGCGACAGGTAGTCATTGCGCAGCAGCGGTGTGGGTGGAAACAGCGCGCGCATGGGCGCGCAAGCGGCGGTCGCGCGGGCGGCAAAGTCGGTCATACCAGCGCGGTCTCCAGCTTGCGGCGCACCGTGTCCGGCATGGCGGTGGACCCGCGCGTGGCGGGGTCGAAAAACACCTCGACCACTTCATAAGTGGCGTGCAGCGCGCCGGTATCGGCATGGCGCATCTCGAACAGGAAGGTGCAGCTTTTCGTGCCGATCTTGGTGACCACCCCGGTAATCACGATCAGGTCACCGGCCTGCAATTCGGCCACGAACCGCGTGCAGGCCTGCGCAGTCACGGTATGCACGCCGTGCTCGGCCAGCATATCACGGTAGGCCAGCCCCAGCCGGGTCCACATATGGTAGCAGGCATCGTCGAAAAATGGCGCGTAATGGCGCACGTTCATATGCCCGAAATGGTCGTGGTGCCACGGGTGGATCACCCCGCGCAAAAGCTCTGGCGCCATGTCGCCCCCTTTGTCGTTCAAACCCTTGGCATAGCATATCCGGGCGCGGTGCAAACCCCGTGCGGCCTCTTGCAGCAGGGGCGCAAAGCCAATAGACCGCTTGCCAACCGCGATCCTTGCAATGTTCGGAGCCACCATGCCCAGCCATGCCCCCAAGAAAGTCGTGCTCGCCTATTCCGGCGGGTTGGATACGTCCATCATCCTGAAATGGCTGCAAACCGAATACGGGTGCGAGGTCGTGACCTTCACCGCCGATTTGGGGCAGGGAGAAGAGTTGGACCCCGCCCGCAAGAAAGCCGAACTTTTGGGCATCGCGCCCGAAAACATCTACATTGAAGATCTGCGCGAAGAATTCGTGCGCGATTTCGTCTTCCCCATGTTCCGCGCAAACGCGGTCTATGAGGGGCTGTATCTGCTCGGCACCTCTATCGCGCGCCCGCTCATTTCCAAGCGGCTGGTCGAGATCGCGGCCCAGACCGGGGCCGATGCCGTGGCCCATGGGGCGACCGGCAAGGGCAATGACCAGGTCCGGTTCGAACTGTCCGCCTATGCGCTGAACCCCGATATCAAGGTCATCGCACCGTGGCGGGAATGGGATCTGACCTCGCGCACCAAGCTCTTGGAATTCGCCGAAGCGCACCAGATCCCGATCGCCAAGGACAAGCGCGGCGAAGCGCCGTTCTCGGTCGATGCGAACCTGCTGCACACCTCGTCTGAAGGCAAGGTGCTGGAAGACCCGGCAGAGGACGCGCCCGATTACGTCTACCAGCGTACGGTCGCGCCAGAGGCCGCGCCCGATACGCCCGAATACGTGGAAATCAGCTTCGAGCGTGGCGACGCCACCGCCATCAATGGCGAGGCGCTCTCGCCCGCGACCATTCTGACCAAGCTGAACGAGCTGGGCGGCAAGCACGGCATCGGGCGGCTGGATTTCGTGGAAAACCGTTTCGTCGGCATGAAATCGCGCGGAATCTATGAAACGCCGGGCGGCACGTTGCTTCTGGAAGCGCATCGCGGGATCGAACAGATCACGCTGGATTCCGGCGCGGGCCATCTGAAAGACAGCCTCATGCCACGCTATGCCGAACTGATCTACAACGGCTTCTGGTTCTCGCCCGAGCGCGAGATGTTGCAGGCACTTATCGACAAAAGCCAGGAACATGTCACCGGAACGGTGCGCCTGAAACTTTACAAAGGGTCGGTGCGCTGCGTGGGCCGTTGGTCGGACCATTCGCTTTACTCCGAAGCCCATGTCACGTTTGAAGACGACGCGGGCGCCTATGACCAGAAAGATGCCGCAGGCTTCATTCAGTTGAACGCGCTGCGCCTGAAACTGCTGGCCGCGCGCGACCGGCGGTTGCGGGGCTAAGCCCCGTCCTCTTGCCCCAAATGCTCTTGCCGGGGGCGCATTTTCGCCCCCGGCCCCTCTGCCAAGGAAAGGCCGCGCCATGACCAAACCCGTCGTTTTGTGCATCCTTGATGGTTGGGGATTGAACGCTCAGCGCGCGGGCAATGCGGTGGCGCAGGCGAATACCCCCAATTTCGACCGCCTTATGGCAGATTGCCCCAATGCCACGCTTATCACCCACGGCCCCGATGTGGGCCTGCCGCGCGGGCAGATGGGCAATTCCGAAGTGGGGCATACCAATATCGGCGCAGGCCGCGTGGTGGCGATGGATCTGGGGCAAATTGATCTTGCCATTGAAGAGGGCAGCTTTGCCCAAAACCCAGCCTTGGGCGAGTTCATCACCAAGCTGAAAACCACCGGCGGCACGGCGCATGTGTTTGGCGTGGTGTCGGATGGCGGGGTGCACGGCCATATCACCCATATGAAAGCGGCGGTGGCCGCACTGGCAGCGGCGGGCGTGCCGGTCGCCATTCACGCCATCACCGATGGGCGCGATGTGGCGCCCAAATGCGCCGAAGCATTCTTGGCCGATCTGCAAGCCAGCCTGCCGCAAGCTGCGCGTATTGCCACCGTCATTGGCCGTTACTGGGCCATGGACCGCGACAACCGATGGGAGCGCGTGGAACGCGCGTGGCGCGCGATCACGCTGGCCGAGGGTGAACAGGTCGCCAACCCAGCGCAGGCCGTGGCGCAAGCCTATGCGCGGGGCGAAACGGATGAATTCCTATCGCCTAGCATTATTGGCAATTACAGAGGCGCGCGCGGGGGGGACGGGGTGTTCTGCCTGAACTTCCGCGCCGACCGGGCGCGCGAAATCCTTGCGGCACTTGGCGCGCCCAGCTTCACCGGCTTCAACCGGGGCCAGCCGCCGCATTGGGCGGCGATGTTGGGCATGGTCGATTACTCGACCGCGCATAACGCGTTTATGACCACCGCTTACCCCAAGAACCAAGTCAAGAACGGTTTGGGCGAATGGGTGGGCGCGCATGGTTTGCGCCAGTTCCGGCTGGCCGAGACAGAGAAATACCCCCATGTCACCTTCTTCCTGAATGGTGGCACCGAAGCGCAAGCCGAGGGCGAGGATCGCGCCATGCCCGCCAGCCCCAAGGTCGCCACTTACGATCTGCAACCCGAAATGTCGGCGGGCGAGGTGACGGATAAACTGGTTGCCGCCATCGGCGCGGGCTATGACCTGATCGTGGTCAACTATGCCAATCCCGACATGGTCGGCCATACGGGCGATCTGGAGGCCGCGAAACGCGCCTGCGAAGCGGTGGATGCGGGGCTTGGGGCGGCCCTTACGGCGCTTGACGCGGCTGGCGGTGCAATGCTGGTCTGTGCAGACCATGGCAATTGCGAAACCATGATCGACCCAGATACCGGCGGCCCGCATACCGCGCATACGCTCAACCCGGTTCCGGTGGTGTTGGTCGGCGGGCCTGCGGGCGCGGGCCTGCGCGACGGGCGGCTGGCCGATGTCGCGCCCACCATTCTTGCCTTGTTGGGGCTGGACCAGCCATCCGAGATGACCGGTCAAAGCCTGATCGTCCCATGACATTGTGGCGCGCGGCCTGTCTGGCGGTTGCGCTATATGCCACGCCCGCGTTGGCGGACCCGGCAAGCCGCGCGCTGGAAGCCGCGCGTGCGCTGGAAGCGGCAACCGAAACGCTGCAAGCCGCCACCCGCCAGAAAGACCGCATAGAGGCGCTGACCCAGACGGTGCAAGCCTACGAGGTCGGGCTGGCCGCGCTGCGCGAAGGCCTGCGCGAGGCGCAACTTGCCGAGGCCGCCCAGACACGTGCCCTGTCAGACCGCAGCGCCGATCTTAGCCGGTTGCTGGCGGTGTTGATGGGCACGGCCAGCCTTGATGACGCCACGGTGCTGGCGCATCCCGAAGGCGCGCTTGCCGCGGCGCGTGCGGGCCTGTCGCTGCGCGACGTGGCCCCGGCACTGGGGGCCGAAGTGGCCGATCTGCGCGACGCGCTGGATGACATTTCCGCCCTACGCCGTGCGCGCCAATACGGGCTTTTGGCTTTGGAGCAGGGCCTGTCGGTTGCGCAACAGGCCCGGCTGGCACTGACACAGGCGATTGCCGAACGCGGCCCGCTTCCCAAGCGCCTGTCCGAAGACCCCGACGCAATGGCCGCGCTTGCCGCCAGCGCCGCGTCACTGGATGCCTTCGCGCAGGATTTGGCGTCGCGCAGCCCGGTTTTGTCCGACAGTGCGACGCATGCGATTCGGGGTTTTCGCAACGCCAAAGGGCGGCTGGCCATGCCGGTGCGGGGCAATGTGGCGCGCGGTTTCCAGCAGGCCGATGCGACCGGCGTAGAGCGTCCGGGGCTGGATATTGCAACGCTGCCGGGGGCGCTTGTCAGCGCGCCATGGGCGGGCACGGTGCGCTATGCGGGGCCATTGGCCGGGCGTGGTCAGGTTGTGATCCTTGAACCTGACGAGGACATCCTGCTGGTCCTTGTCGGCCTTGCAGAGCTCTTGGTCGAAACCGCCGCCATCGTGCCCAATGGCACCGCGCTGGGGATCATGCCGGGAGCAGATGACGCAAACGGCACCGGGTCAGAGGCTGGCGGTCACGGTCAAACACTCTATTTTGAGATGCGTGAGCAGGGAAAGCCCATTGACCCGGCGACATGGTTCGCATTGACTGGCGCTCGACCCTAAAGCGAAATTCTTGGCCGTCCGTGACCGGGCGTGCGACGAACGGAAAGCGAGATGATGACAAAATTTGCTCTGGCAAGCCTTGGCGGCGTTCTCGGCGGCGTGCTGATCGCGATGAATGTGACCGGTCCGCTGCTGGCGCAGGAACGCCAGCAGGCGCCGAATGTGTATGAACAACTGGACCTGTTCGGCAATGTCTTTGAACGTATTCGCAATGAATACGTGGAAGACGTGGACACGTCCGACCTGATCGCCGCCGCAATCAACGGTATGCTGACCTCGCTTGACCCGCATTCCAGTTATCTTCCGCCCGAGGATTTCGACGATATGCGCACCCAGACGCGCGGCTCTTTCGGAGGGTTGGGCATAGAGGTGACGCAGGAAGAGGGTTTCATCAAGGTTGTCACCCCCATGGATGACACGCCCGCCGACAAGGCCGGCGTGGAACCGGGCGACCTGATTACGCATGTCGATGGCGAGCCGCTGCTGGGCATGACCTTGGCAGAGGCGGTCGAATTGATGCGCGGCCCCGTCGGGTCCGAGATTATCGTGACGATTGCCCGCGAAGGGGTGTCCGAACCGTTCGACCTGTCGATCATCCGCGATACGATTCGCCTGCAAGCCGTGCGCGTGCGCACCGAGGGCGACACGGTCATCCTGCGGCTGACCACCTTCAACGAACAGACCTTTCCCAACCTGCGCGACGGTTTGGCCGAAGCGGTCGAGGAGCTGGGCGGCATCGACGAGCTTGGCGGTGTTGTGCTGGACCTGCGCAACAATCCCGGCGGGTTGCTGACACAGGCGGTCAGCGTGTCCGATGCTTTCTTGGAGCAAGGCGAGATCGTGTCCACTCGTGGCCGTGCCGAAGGCGAAGGCGAACGCTACAATGCGCAGGCGGGTGACCTGATCGAAGGCAAGCCCATGGTGGTGCTTATCAATGGCGGTTCTGCCTCTGCGTCCGAGATTGTTGCCGGGGCGCTGCAAGACCACCGCCGCGCAATCATCGTGGGCACGCGCAGTTTCGGCAAAGGATCTGTCCAGACCGTGATGCCGCTGCGTGGCGACGGCGCGATCCGCCTGACCACCTCGCGCTATTACACCCCGTCGGGACGGTCCATTCAGGCGCTGGGCGTGTCGCCGGATATTCTTGTGGAACAACCGTCGCGCGCCCCGATTGAAGAGGCTGAAACCCCGACGCCGAACAGCCGGTTCGAAGCCGATCTGCGCGGACGCTTGGACAATGGCGATAACCTGTCCGAGGAAGAACAGCGCCAGATGGAAGAAGAACGCGCCCGCGTCGAAGAAGTGGCGCAGTTGCGCGAAGAAGATTACCAGCTTGCCTATGCGCTGGATATCTTGCGCGGTCTGACGGCGTTGAACGGGCGGTAATGTCGTGACGCCGGAACAGGTTGCCGCCTTGCCCTACCGCCCTTGCGTGGGTGTCATGCTTATCAACGCGCAAGGGCTGATCTTTGGGGCGCAGCGCATCGACAGCGACAGCCCGGCTTGGCAAATGCCCCAAGGCGGGATTGATCTGGGTGAGAACCCCGGTCTGGCCGCCCTGCGAGAACTGGAAGAGGAAATCTCTGTCACGCCTGATCTGGTCGGCCCTTTGGCCGAAACGCCCGATTGGCTGCATTATGACCTGCCTGCGGAATTGCTGGGCAAGGTCTGGGGTGGCAAATATCGTGGCCAGAAACAGCGCTGGTTCCTGATGCGCTATTTGGGCCGCGACGACCAGATCGACCTTGCCACCGAACACCCGGAATTCAGCGCGTGGCGCTGGATGCAGGCAGATGAGATGCTGGCCGCCATCGTGCCCTTCAAGCGCGACATTTACGCCGCCGTCATGGACGAATTCCGCGATTGGCTGGCCTAGAGCATGTCGCGCAAAAGTGGTTCCCGGTTTTGCGCAAAAGACATGCGATCATAAAATGTTAGAGTGGGTCGCATGAACGCGACGCGCTCTAGGCACCTTCAGTAAAAGCTCTGCGGGTCGATATCGACCACCAGCCGCATATTGGCCCCCAGCTTGTGGGGGCGTGTCCAGTCGCGCAAGGCGGTCTGCAAGGGTGCGCCCTTGGCGGCCTTGACCAGCAGGCGCACCCTGTGTTGCCCGCGAATGCGGGCAATCGGGGCGGGGGCGGGGCCGAAGACCTGCGCATTGATCCGTCGCAAGGGCGCGTCATTCTGCGCCAGCGCGTTGCCCAGCGCGAACACCGCCTCTAGCTCTGGTCCCGACAGGATGATCCCCGCCAAACGCCCATAGGGTGGCATTCCCATGGCTTGGCGGGCGTCGGCCTCTGCCTGCCAAAAGGCTTCCTCGTCGCCCGACAGGATGGCGCGGATCACGGGGTGTTCGGGCTGGCTGGTCTGGATCAGCGCGCGGCCCGGCTTGTCGGCGCGCCCGGCGCGGCCTGCAACTTGGCGCGTCAGTTGAAACACGCGCTCCGCCGCGCGCAGGTCCGACCCCGACAGCCCCAGATCGGCGTCGATCACGCCTACCAGCGTCAGATGCGGAAAGTTATGCCCCTTTGCCACGATCTGCGTTCCGATGATGATATCGGCCCCGCCCTGCGCAATCTCCTCTATCTGGGCTTTCAGCGCGCGGGCGGACCCGAACAGGTCCGAGGACAGCACCGCCACGCGCGCGTCGGGCCACAGCGCGCGGGCCTCTTCCTCCAGCCGTTCCACGCCGGGGCCGACGGGGGCCATGCGGTCTTCGGCGCTGCATTCGGGGCAGGTGGTGGGGATGGGCGCGGTTGCGCCGCATTGGTGGCAAACAAGGCGCTGCAAGAAACGGTGTTCCACCATCCGCGCATCGCAATCCGTGCAGGCGATCTGGTGCCCGCACGCGCGGCACATGGTCAGCGGCGCATAGCCGCGCCGGTTCAGGAATAACAGCGCCTGTTCGCCTGCGTTCAAACGCGCCGTAACTGCCGCTTGCAGTGTGGGCGAGATCCAGCGGTTCGTGGGCAGGTCTTGCCCCCGCAGGTCAATCGCTGCCATCTCTGGCAAGGCATTCGGGCCAAAGCGCGTGGTCAGGTCCAGCCGCGTGTATTTGCCCGCTTGCGCGTTGGCCCATGTCTCTAGGCTGGGCGTGGCCGACGCCAGCACCACTTGCGCGCCGTTCAGCGCGCCACGCAGCACCGCCATATCACGGGCATTGTAGAACACACCCTCTTCCTGCTTGTAGGATGTGTCATGTTCCTCATCGACCACGATCAGCCCAAGGTTCTGGAAGGGCAGGAACAAAGCTGACCGCGCCCCCACCACCATTTGCGCGCAGCCTTGGCCGACCATGCGCCACAAGCGGCGGCGCTCCGCTTGGGTGACACCCGAATGCCATTCGGCGGGCTTCGCGCCAAAGCGCTTTTCGACCCGCGTCAGGAACTCTGCGGATAAGGCGATTTCGGGCAAAAGCACCAAGGCTTGCCGCCCTGCGCGCAAGGTTTCGGCCACTGCTTCCAGATAGACTTCGGTCTTGCCAGAGCCTGTCACGCCTTTCAGAAGCCATGTGCCATAGCCGCCCTGACCCTTGCGCAGGGCCTCTGCCGCGCGGGCTTGGTCGTCGGACAAAACGGGGCCGGGGCGCGCAGGGTCTAGCCGCGCGAATGGCTGGTCGCGCGGTGCTGCGCGTTCTTGCAACGCCCCCGCCGCGACCAAGCCGCGCACCACGCTTGTGCCAACCCCCGCCGCTTGCGCCAACTCGCCGGGCGACAGCCCCGCGCCGCCAAATTCATCAAGCGCGGCCATGACGCGGGCGCGCGCATCGGTCATCCGGTCGGGCAAGCCATCGCCGCGAAACAGCAGCTTGCGCGTGACCGGACCATCGGCCAGCCCCGGCACGCGGGTGGCCAGCCGCAGCACCATGGGCAGTTGCGTCAGCGTGTAGTCCGCCAGCCGGGTCAGAAATTCGCGCAACTCTGCGCGCATGGGGGCTGCATCCAGCACGCGGATGATCTGGCGCAGTTTCGCACGGTCGAACCGCCCTTCGGCAGGCCCCCAGACCACGCCCACCACGCGGCGCGGCCCCAGCGGCACCTGCACGAAAGCGCCCAGCCAGCAACCGCCTTCGGGCGCGCGGTAATCCAGCACCCGGCCCAAGGGTTCAGCGGTCAAAACCCCGCAGGGCATGCCTTCGTCATAGAATTCCGGGGCGTTTTGCATCGACGTTTCGGGGTTCCTTGAGGGCTTGGCTTACGGTATGACGCCCGCAGCACAAGGTCGCAAGCCGAAGGGAGCAACCATGAAATTCTTTGTCGATACCGCCGATGTTACCGCTATCCGGGAGTTGAACGATCTGGGCATGGTGGATGGGGTTACAACCAACCCCTCTCTTATTCTGAAGTCAGGCCGCGATATCATAGAGGTTACGCGCGAGATTTGCGAGATCGTGGATGGCCCGGTGTCTGCCGAAGTGGTGGCGCTGGAGGCGGACGCCATGATCGCCGAGGGCCGCAAGCTGGCCGAGATTGCACCGAACATCACCGTCAAGCTGCCGCTGACTTGGGATGGTCTGAAAGCCTGCAAGGTGCTGTCGGGCGAAGGCAAGATGGTCAATGTCACCCTGTGTTTTTCCGCAAATCAGGCGCTTTTGGCCGCGAAGGCAGGGGCGACCTTCATTTCGCCCTTCATTGGGCGGCTGGATGATATGGCACTGGATGGTTGCGAGCTGATCGAGGATATCCGCACCATTTACGACAATTACGGGTTCGAGACGCAGATCCTTGCGGCGTCGATCCGCTCTGTCAACCATGTGCTGGACGTGGCGCGCATTGGCGCAGATGTCATGACCGCCCCGCCAGAGGTGATCCGCAAACTGGCCAACCACCCGTTGACAGATGCAGGTTTGGCACAATTTATGAAAGATTGGGAAAAAACAGGTCAAAAAATCCTGTAAGCTTTGCTATAGTCCGCCAAAGAACACGAAAAACAGCAGTTAACGGACAGGCACATCATGTCATCAGCGGCCCTTGGCGCAGAGCTGGAACAGCTTCGCGCGCAAATCCTGTCGGACCCGGCCCTTATTCTGGATGACAAGGACGTTATGCGCGCCCTTGTCGCCGCTTCCGAGCGCGAGATGGGCACGAATATCGTGGACCTGCGCGGACTGGCCATGGAACGGTTGGAAGCGCGCCTTGACCGGCTGGAAGAAACCCACCGCGCGGTAATTGCGGCAGCTTATGAAAACCTGTCGGGCACCAATCAGGTGCATCGCGCCATTTTGCGCATGCTGGACCCCACCCAATTCGAGGAATTCCTGCGCAATCTTGGGTCGGATGTGGCCGAGATATTGCACGTGGATGCGATCAAACTGGTGCTGGAAAGCCCCGAAGCCGGGCCTGACCCGGCCTTGGAGCGGATTTCCGATGTGTTGGTCGTGGTCGAGCCGGGCTTCGTCGATGATTATATCAATCTTGGCCATGCGCCGACCTCGCGGCAGGTGATCTTGCGTCAGGCCGTGCCCGCGACCACCCGGCTTTATGGCCAGCGCGCCGCCGATTTGCGGTCAGAAGCCTGTTTGCGGCTGGACCTTGGCACGCAGCGCATGGGCGGGATGCTGGTCATGGGGTCAGACAACCCGCATACGTTCAAGCCGGGGCAGGGCACGGATCTGCTGTCTTTCTTCGCGGGCATCTTCGAGAGGTCGATGCGCCGCTGGCTGGCATGATCGCGCCGGCGCTGGGCGACGCGCTGACGCGCTTTTTGCAGCGCAAGCAAAGCTTGGACGGGGCGTCAGCCAATACGATCGCGGCTTATGCGACCGATCTGCGCGGCTTTCTGGGGTTCATGGCGCAGCATCTGGGCGGGCTGGACAGCCCCCGCGCCTTGGGCGGTATCACGCAATCCGACATGCGCGCTTGGATGGCGGATGCGCGCGGACAGGACTTGTCGGCACGCGCCTTGGCGAGGAAACTGTCTGCCGTGCGCGGCTTTGCGCGGTTCATCGCGGATGACACCGGCATAGACATTTCCGCCATTCTGGCCACCCGTGCGCCGAAACATGCCCGTGCATTGCCCCGGCCCTTGTCGGCCGCGGATGCCCGAGAGGTGCTGGACCGTGTTGCCTTGCAAACCTGCGCCGAATGGGCGGGACTGCGCGATATGGCCGTGGTCACGCTGCTCTATGGCTGCGGGTTGCGCGTGTCGGAAGCGCTGTCGTTGACCGGGCGCGACGCCCCCTTGCCAGAAGTGCTGCGCATCTCCGGCAAAGGCGGGCGCGAACGGTTGGTGCCGGTGCTGCCCGTGGCGCGCCGCGCCGTGGATGCCTACCTGCGCGCCTGCCCCCATGCGCAAGCCCCCGATCTGCCGTTGTTTCGTGCCATGCGCGGCGGCGCGCTGGACCGCCGCCATGTTGCCCGCGTGATGGAAGCAACCCGCCTGCAACTGGGCCTGCCCGCAAGCGCCACGCCCCATGCGTTGCGCCACTCCTTTGCCACCCATCTGCTGGCCAAGGGCGGCGATCTGCGCGCCATTCAGGAATTGCTGGGCCATGCCTCTTTGCGCTCGACCCAAGTCTACACGGCGGTTGACACGACCCGCCTGATGGATGTTTACGAACGCGCACACCCGCGTGCGCGCGGCTAACCTAAAAGGCCCGCCTGTGCTGCTGACCCTCAAAGCCTATTCCGTGCACTTGTTTACGGCTACCGGCGCAGTGTTCGCCATGCTGGCGCTGCTGGAAGCCGCCAAGGGCGATTGGGCGATGATGTTCCTGTGGCTGGTCGTGGCCTTCATTGTCGATGGCATCGACGGCCCGTTGGCGCGGCGCTACCACGTCAAGAAAAACGCGCGGGTCATTGACGGCGTGCTGCTGGACCTGATTATCGACTACCTGACCTATGTCTTCATCCCCGCTTTCGCGCTGTTCCAGTCGGACCTGTTGCCGGGCTGGACGGGCTGGGTGGCGATCATCGCGATCACCTTCACCTCGGCACTGTATTTTTCCGACTCGCGGATGAAAACCGCCGATAACAGCTTTCAGGGCTTTCCGGGCTGCTGGAACATGGCGGCATTGGTGTTCTTCGCCGTGCAGCCCTCTGCCGGGGTGATCCTGGCGGCGGTGGTGTTTCTGGCCGTGGCCATGTTCACGCCGCTGAAGTTTATCCACCCGGTGCGCACCGCGCGCTGGCGGGTGGTCTCGCTGCCCGTGGCGTTGGTCTGGACGGCGCTGGCAGGCTGGGCGGCTTGGGAAGGGTTCGCGCAACCAACGGCGGTCACATGGGGGCTGATCGTGACCAGCGTGTATCTGATGACCGTGGGCATCGTGCAACAACTGATCCCGCCACGCTAAGGCCATTCGCGCTTGCAGCATACCCCGCCACGGCCCTATGGTGGCGCCACCACCAGACAGGAGCGGCAGATGGAGATCAAGACAGTCGGCATCGTGGGTGCGGGGCAAATGGGCAGCGGCATTGCGCATGTCTTTGCGCTGTCGGGGCATGATGTGCTGCTCAGCGACATGTCCGCCGATGCGCTGACAAAGGCCGTTGCGCTGATTGACCGCAACATCGACCGGCAGGTGTCGCGCGGCAAGGTTTCGGCAGAGGATAAGGCGGCCGCGATGGCCCGCATCCGCACCACGACCAAGCTGGCCGATCTTGGCCCGACCGACCTGATTATCGAAGCCGCGACCGAACGCGAATCCGTCAAGGCCGCGATATTCGAAGACCTGCTGCCGCATATCCAGCCGCATACGATCCTGACCTCGAACACCTCGTCCATTTCCATCACGCGGCTTGCCAGCCGCACTGACCGGCCGGAAAAGTTCATGGGCCTGCACTTCATGAACCCGGTGCCGGTGATGCAACTGGTAGAGCTGATCCGGGGCATCGCCACGGATGAGCCGACCTATAAAACCCTGTTGGGCGTGGTCGAGAAGCTGGGCAAAACGGCGGCGAGTGCAGAGGATTTCCCGGCCTTCATCGTCAACCGCATTCTGGTGCCGATGATAAACGAGGCGGTGTATACGCTTTACGAAGGCGTGGGGTCGGTGAAGTCGATTGACGAGTCGCTGAAACTGGGCGCGAACCACCCGATGGGGCCGCTGGAACTGGCGGATTTCATCGGGCTGGACACCTGCCTTGCCATCATGAACGTGCTGCATGACGGGTTGGCAGATACCAAGTATCGGCCTTGCCCGCTGCTGGTGAAATATGTCGAAGCGGGCTGGCTGGGGCGCAAGACGCAGCGGGGGTTCTACGACTATCGCGGCGAAACCCCGGTGCCGACCCGTTAAGGGGGTCAATACCCCCGTTCAGCCAGCCACGCGCGCATCCATGCGATCTCGCGTTCCTGCGCCTCGATGATCTCGCGCGCAAGGTTTGCGGCGTCGGGGTCTGATCCGTGCTCCAGCACGATCTGCGCCATGGCGACCGCGCCTTCGTGATGGGGGATCATGCCGCGTATGAAATCGACATCGGCGTCGCCGGTGAAGTCTATCATCATGTCGGAATGCATGGCGTCATTCGCGGCCATATAGGCGGCGGTCGAGGGGGGCAGATCGGATGTGTCGCCATGGCCCATGGCGCTGTGGTCCATTGTGGAATGGTCCATATTGCCATGGTTCATCTGGGCATAAGCCACGCCGCCAAGGGTGAGGGCGGTGGCAATGGCGGCGATAAGGGTGGTTTTGGTCATGGGGGTCCTCCGGTTTGACTGTGTGAATAGCAGGTTCCAGTAGGGGGAAGGAAAGACACGTTGGCGTGAGGCATGGAGAATGTTTCACGTGAAACCTAAGCTATTGAATTTAAATGTAAATGATTTCTTTGTTGAGCGTGCGGTGGGGCAGGGTGCGTCGCGTCCCGGACGTGATCCGGGGCCTTGCCGCCCGCGCGGGTTGGCCCAGAGGCCCCGGCTCGGGGGCCGGGGCGTATGGTGCTGGAAGCCCCTGCGCCGTGCAACGTGAGGCACCAAGCGGCGCAAGCGACGTCGCGCGCGGTGGCGCAGCGCGGGGTGATCTGTGGCGCTTTATGGTGGCCATGTCCGAAAGACGGGGGATCGGCGCGCAGGTGGATGTCAAAGCGCCGCCGCTCGGGGGCGCGTCATGCCGCAGGCATGCTTTCAGCATGACGCTTGCGCGGCGGGTCTGACGGCCCTTGATTCCGCGCGCGTTGAGCGGTTCTAGTAAGGCGCTTCTTCAGCGATTCTTTGTGCTATGCTTCGCATTTCTGAAATGATTGACTGACACCTGCCCTGCGTTTTAAGATAGCTCCCAGCTGTTCCAATCCTCTGAGCGCCGATAGAATCTAAGGCGCGCTTTTTAGACTGACTTGAATCGTGGGCTGCATAGTTGCGCAAAGCTAATAATTTATTCAAAGTATCTTTGTACGATGGATCTTTAAGTACAGTTGTCAAAAAATTGTTTTCACCAACGAAACGCTTGCACTTGTTGACTATTTCCTTCTGCCCCTTAAAGTCAAAGTAGCCATTTCCAATTATAAGATATTCACAAACCTCATCTGTAAGGTTCTTAGGAAATTCAAATCCCTGATAATCTGAAAGCGCACTAGTATTCCTATTGAGACCAGCGATTAAACACTCCAAGAGCATTTGCTCAAACTCACGGTATAACTTCATTATCGCATATTCATGCGCCCAACTTATGTGTTTATCACTAGCATTATTTGAGATCGTAAACTCAAGAAATTCGGTGATTTCAGCGCACTCAGAAATAAAGCGCTCAGCTGGTATTCTCGAACTCTTTTTTTTAGCCATCTTTAAACATCCAACTCCTCCACAAACCGCGCGTTCTCGGAAATATACTGAAACCGCAATTCCGGCTTCTTGCCCATCAGCCGCTCGACAAGGTCCGACGTCTCGCCCGGCAGATCGTCATCCACCGACACGCGGATCAGGCGGCGTGACGCCGGGTCCATCGTTGTTTCCTTCAAATCCTTCGCGTCCATTTCGCCCAAACCCTTGAAGCGGGACACGTCGATCTTGCCTTTGCCGCCCAGCCCCTCGGCCAGAAGCCTATCCTTCTCAACCTCGTCCAAAGCGTAAACGCGCTTGGCCCCTTGGGTCAGCCGGAAGAGCGGCGGGCAGGCCAGATACAGGTGGCCCGCGTCGATCATGGGGCGCATCTGGGTGTAGAAGAAGGTCATCAGCAGCGCCGCGATATGCGCCCCGTCCACATCGGCGTCGGTCATGATGATGATCTTGTCATAGCGCAGATCATCTAGCCTGAACTTGTTGCCCAGCCCCACGCCCATGGCCTGACACAGGTCGTTGATCTCGGCATTCGTGGTCAGCTTGTTCGACGCAGCCCCCAGCACGTTCAGGATTTTGCCGCGCAGGGGCAGCAGCGCTTGGGTTTTGCGGTCGCGGCCCATCTTGGCGGACCCGCCCGCCGAATCGCCCTCGACAATGAACAGCTCTGTCCCTTCCTTGTTGGTGGCGGAACAATCGACCAGCTTGCCGGGCAGGCGCAGCTTTTTCGTCGCGGTCTTGCGCGAGGTTTCCTTTTCCTGCCGCCGCCGCAGCCGTTCCTCTGCCCGCAGCACCAGAAAATCAAGGATCGCGCCCGCCGATTTCGGGTCTGCCGCCAGCCAGTTGTCGAAATGGTCGCGCACCGCGCCTTCGACCATGCGCGCAGCTTCGGTTGTGGCCAGCCGGTCCTTGGTCTGGCCCACGAATTCGGGTTCGCGGATAAAGCAGGACACCAGCGCACAGCCGCCCGCCGCCATGTCCTCTCGGGTGATCTGGGCGGCTTTCTTGTTGTTGGCGAGTTCGCCGTAAGCGCGGATGCCTTTCAGCACCGCCGCCCAGAAGCCCGCCTCATGCGTGCCGCCTTCGGGGGTGGGGACGGTGTTGCAGTAGGATTGCACGAAGCCGTCGCGTGCCGGTGTCCAGTTGATGGCCCATTCAACGGAACCGGGCTGGTTGAACTTCTCCTGAAAGCTGACCTTGCCGGCGAAGGGTTTGTCGGAATAGGTGACATTGCCGGTAAGCTGTTCGTTCAGGTAATCGGCCAGCCCGCCGGGGAAGTGGAAGGTCGCTTCCATCGGGGTGTCGCCGTCGGGGATGGCCGATTTCCAGCGGATTTCCACGCCGGAAAACAGGTAGGCCTTGGAGCGCACCATGTTCAGCAGCCGCGCGGGGCGGAATTTCAGCGCGCCAAAAATCTCTGCATCCGGGTGGAAGGTGAAGGTCGTGCCGCGCCGGTTCGGGGCGGGGCCGATCTTGGCCACCGGCCCTTGCGGAATGCCGCGCGAGAAGTCTTGCGCATAAAGCTCTCGATTGCGGGCCACTTCCACGCGCAGCCGGTCCGACAGCGCGTTGACCACCGACGCCCCCACGCCGTGCAAGCCGCCCGATGTGGCATAGGCCTTGCCGCTGAACTTGCCGCCTGCGTGCAGGGTGCAGAGGATCACCTCTAGCGCGGATTTGTCGGGGAATTTCGGGTGCGGGTCGATGGGGATGCCGCGGCCATTGTCGCGGACGGTGATGGCGTAATCGGCGTGCAGTTCGACTTCGATGCGGTTGGCATGGCCCGCGACGGCTTCGTCCATGGAGTTGTCGAGCACTTCGGCCACCAAATGGTGCAGGGCGCGTTCATCCGTGCCGCCGATATACATGCCGGGGCGCTTGCGGACGGGTTCCAGCCCTTCCAGCACCTCGATGGACGACGCATCATAGCTGTCGGATTGCGGCAAAAGGTCGGACATGGGCGCGCGATTCCTGATTGGGGGAAGGACACCACCAATAGACCACCGCGCGCGGCAGGGCGCAAGGGATTGCGCCCTGTGTGGTTATAGGGTGAGCCAGACTTGGAACAGAAGCCCGGATGCAAACGCGCCGCCCAGCGAAATCGCGATATACAGCGCAAACACCCGCAGCTTGACCAGCGCCCAGACCGCTATCGCGGCGGGCAGCGAGGTCACGCCCCCCGCGATCAGGAACGCCATACCTGCGCCGCCCAACATGCCTTGGTCCATCAGCCCACCGATCAGGGGCAGTGCCGCGTAACCGTTGAAATAGGCGGGCACGCCAACCAGCGTGGCAATGGCGATGGGGGTCAGGCCCGCGCCGCCCAGGGTCTGGGTCACCATCTCGGCCGGGATATAGGCCAACATCAGGCTTTCCAGAAGGAACGCGAGCGACATCCATTTCAGCAGGAACAGGAAGGTGCGCGTGCCCTCCGTGCGGAATTTGGTCACGCGCGCGGGGTCGGTCCAGAAGGCCCAGACAGGCGGCTTTGGGTTGCGCGCCTTGGCACCACCGCAGCCGCCATTGCCAATGCCCTCGCGCAGCGGGTCACTCAGGCCGCCCGCGCGCACGACCAAATGCACCACCGTGCCGCCCAGCACGCCCATGCCCAGCGCGATCAGGGTTTTGGCCACGGCAAATTCCAGCCCCAGCACACCCGTGGTCAGCGCGAACATGGACGGGTCCATCAGCGGAGAGGCCAGCCAGAACGCCATGACCGGCGCCAGCGGCACGCCCATGGCCAGAAAGGCCGCGATCAGCGGGATCACCCCGCAGGAGCAAAAGGGCGACAACCCGCCCGCCAGCGCGCCCATCGCGATCATCATGGCTGGCGCGCCGGTAAACGCCTTGGCGATCAGGTTATCCGCGCCGGTTGCCCCCGCCCATGCTGCGATCAGGATGGATGCGGCCAGAAACGGGCCGACCGACAGCAGCGACGCCACGACCTTGTCGAAGGACGGCGCAAGCTGGCCGGGGTCTAGAAGCGCGATGGCCAGAACGATCAGCGCAAAGGCCAGCCAGACCCGTTCCTTGCGCCAGATATAGGCCCATGCGCTGGCAATTGGGCCGGGGCGGGGCAGGGATTGATCGGTCATATCTACATCTCCAGAAAAGTAGTTATTTAGCGTAAGCCTGTTCAGGCCGCATCGGTTACAGCGGGCAGGCCGGCACAGCAGTCGGTCAGCAAGAAATCGAGCACATGGCGCAGTTCATCGGTGCGGGCAGAGGTGCGCACCTCGCGGCCATGACGGGTCTGGGCGATCAGCCCGGCATCCTTCAGGCTGCGCAGATGGTGCGCCAGTGTCGAGAGCGGCATATCCAGATGCGCGGCAATTTCGCCCACCAGCAGCCCATCGGGGCCTGCGCGCACCAACAGGCGGAACACGTTTAGCCGGGCGGCGTGGCCAAGGGCGGCAAGCGCGATGGCGGCAGAATCGGGTGTAATACTCATGCGTGAAAAATAACCAAAATTCTGGTTATGTAAAGGTATTCTTCATGCGTGGCCCGATCGCCCATCGATGCGCAAGAAATGCAAAGAAACCCCCGGCCTTTGCGCAAGTTTGCGGCCATTTTGGCATTGACCCGCCCTGCATGGGCGCTTACTTTCCGCCTACGTTAAAGCAACGGATGGCGGCAATGCGGAACGCACTTGTAATTGTAGTAGGAAACACGCGCATGGGCCGGTAACGGACTTCCCAAATGGAACCCATGCGCCCCCGAGAAGACCGGGGGCTTTTTTATTGCCGCAACCCGCGCTAAAGCGCCTTTGACATGACGGTGGATGGAGCAAGCGATGACACGTCAGATGACCGGAGCCAAGATGGTGATAGAGGCCCTGAAAGATCAGGGTGTAGAGGTGGTGTTCGGCTATCCGGGTGGCGCGGTTCTGCCCATCTATGATGAGCTGTTCCAGCAAAACGATATTCGTCATATTCTGGTGCGCCACGAACAGGGGGCCATCCACGCCGCCGAGGGCTATGCGCGCTCTACCGGCAAACCGGGCGTTGTGCTGGTCACATCCGGCCCGGGTGCCACCAACACGGTCACAGGCATTGTCGATGCGCTGATGGATTCGATCCCGATTGTGGTTCTGACGGGGCAAGTGCCCACGTTCATGATCGGGTCTGACGCGTTCCAAGAAGGTGACACCGTTGGCATTACCCGGCCCTGCACCAAGATGAACTGGCTGGTGAAGGAAACTGACAAGCTGGCGGGCACCATCCATGAGGCGTTCCATGTCGCCACATCGGGCCGCCCCGGCCCGGTGCTGGTGGATATCCCCAAAGACGTGCAGTTTGCCACCGGGGTCTACAAGGAAAAGGCCGAAACGCGCACCGCGCATTATGCGCCGCGCACCAAGGGCGACCCCGAGATGATCGCCCGCATGGTCGAGTTGATCGAGACCGCAGAACGCCCGGTATTCTACACCGGCGGCGGGGTCATCAATTCGGGCGACCGGGCCACGGAACTGTTGCGCGCTTGGGCAGAGGCGACGGGCTTTCCTGTGACCAGCACGCTGATGGGCTTGGGCTGTTACCCCGCCAGTGGCAAGGCATGGCTGGGGATGCTGGGCATGCACGGCACCTATCAGGCCAATTGGGCGATGCATGATTGCGACCTGATGCTGAACATTGGCGCCCGGTTTGATGACCGGATCACGGGCCGGATCAACGCGTTCAGCCCCGGCTCGACCAAGGTGCATATCGACATTGACCCATCGTCCTTGAACAAGGTCATTCACACGCATGTGCCCATTGTCGGCGACGTGGCAGAGGTGCTGGAAGAGGCGTTTGCATTGTGGAAATCGCGCGGCTCGAAGGTGAACCGCGAGGCGCTGGCCAAGTGGTGGAAGCAGATCGACGAATGGCGCGCGGTGGATTGCTTGGCCTACAAGCCCGGCGTGAACGCCATTCGCCCGCAACATGCCGTGGCCCGGCTGGAAGCGCTGACCAAGGGGATGGACCGCTACATCACCACCGAAGTGGGCCAGCACCAGATGTGGGCAGCGCAGTATCTGGGCTTTGAAGGGCCGAACCGCTGGATGACCTCTGGGGGCCTCGGGACCATGGGCTATGGCGTGCCTGCGTCCATCGGCGTGCAGATTGCGCACCCGGAGGCGTTGGTCATCAACGTGGCGGGCGAGGCAAGCTGGCTGATGAACATGCAGGAAATGGGCACGGCGGTTCAGTATCGCGCGCCGGTCAAGCAGTTCATCCTGAACAACGAACGTCTGGGCATGGTGCGCCAGTGGCAGGAACTGCTGCATGGCGAGCGCTATTCAAGTTCCTGGTCCGAAGCCCTGCCCGATTTCGTCAAGCTGGCCGATGCGTTCGGTTGCAAGGGCATTCGCTGCGACAACGAGGCCGATCTGGATGACGCGATCCGCGAGATGCTGGCCTATGACGGTCCGGTGATCTTTGATTGCATCGTGGAAAAGCATGAAAACTGCTTCCCCATGATCCCCTCGGGCAACGCGCATAACGACATGCTGCTGGGCGATGCGGAAACCCAAGGCGTGATCGGCGCCAAGGGCGCGGTTTTGGTGTAAGGAAAGAACATGTCCCCCCTCAATATCCAAAAAGGCGCGTCCAAACATAGCGCCTATGACCTGCGCGACCCGAATGCGGATGTAATTGAAACGCATACGCTGGCCGTGATTGTCGATAACGAATCCGGCGTGTTGGCGCGGGTGATCGGGCTGTTTTCGGCGCGTGGCTATAACATCGACAGCTTGACCGTGGCCGAAGTGGACCATCTGGGCCATCTGTCGCGCATCACTGTGGTCACCTCTGGCACGCCGCAGGTGATTGTCCAGATCAAGGCGCAGTTGGAACGTATGGTGGTTGTGCACCGCGTGCATGACCTGACGCTGGAAGGCCCGAATGTGCAGCGCGAATTGGCGCTGTTCAAGGTCAAGGGCAGCGGCGAGCACCGGATCGAAGCCCTGCGCCTGGCAGAGATTTTCCGCGCCAATGTGGTGGATTCCACGCTGGAATCCTTCGTGTTCGAAATGACCGGCACGCCGCAAAAGGTCGATGCTTTTGCCGAACTGATGCAGCCCTTGGGGTTGATCGAAGTGGCGCGCACCGGAGTTGCCGCTATTTCGCGCGGGGTCTGACCCACGCAAAAGGCCGCCCAAACTGGGCGGCCTTTGTCACTCCGGGTCTGTGCCCTTAGGTGACAGAGACCAATTCAACCGCAAAGGTCAGATCCTTGCCCGCCAGCGGGTGATTGGCGTCCAGCGTGACGGTGGTGTCAGTCACTTCGGCCACCTGAACCGGAATTTGCCGACCGTCGGGCGTTTGCATGTTCAGCATGGTGCCGGGATCAAGCGGAATATCCGCCGGGATCTGGTCGCGCGGCACATCCTGACGCGCTTCGGCCTGATAGTCGCCATAGGCTTCGGTCGCCGGGATGGTGACGGTTTTCTGTTCGCCCGTGGCCATGCCGTCGATGGCGCGGTCCAGACCGGGAATGATCTGGCCGGACCCGACGATAAATTCCAACGGGTCACGGCCTTCGGAACTGTCAAAAACAGAACCGTCTTCCAACGTGCCGGTATAATGAATGCGAACAGTCTTGCCCGCGGTTGCGTGCGTCATGGGGTATCCTTCCAGATGTGGGGAGTGGGTTGGGCGAGGCGCGCAATCTCGCGCGGTAACTCTGGCCCCAATGCTGCCCGGAGTGTAAACCCCGCCGCTTTTGGGCGCTTGACCCCCCCGTTTCGGCGCGCCATACCCCCGCCGCGACAAGAGGTGCAAGATGACCGAACAGGCACGCAATTTCTACGGGCGGATCAAGGGCAAGGCCCTGAAACCGGCGCAAAAACGGTATCTGGACGAAGATCTGCCGGCACTCGAATTGCATGGCGTCAACCGCGAGGAAAACCCGGACCGCCAGACCGTGGACGCGAAGGGGTTTTTCGCCCAGCCGCGGCCCTTGTGGCTGGAAATCGGCTTTGGGGGCGGCGAACACCTTGTGTATCAGGCCAAGCGCAACCCCGAGATCGGGATCATTGGCTGCGAGCCTTATTTGAACGGCGTGGCCATGGCGCTGGGCAAGATCAAGGCGGCAGGGGTGTCGAACCTGCGCCTTTATACATGGGACGTGCGCGACCTGTTCGACGTGCTGCCCGATGCCTGCCTTGAGCGTGCCTTTCTGCTGTATCCCGACCCATGGCCCAAGGTGCGCCACCACCGCCGCCGCTTCGTGACACCCGACCACCTGCTGCCCTTGGCGCGGGTGATGGTGCCCGGCGGGATCTTGCGCGTTGCGACGGATATTGTCGACTATGTCCGCCAGACCATGGAAGAAGTGCCCCAAGCCGGGTTCGACTGCCTGTCACCGGACCCAGAGGAATGGCATATCCCATGGGAAGACTGGGTTTCGACCCGGTATGAGCAAAAAGCACTGCGCGAGGGGCGGCGCCCGCATTACCTGACCTTCCGGCGGCAAGGCTAGGGGCGCGCGGCATATCGCGCGAAACCGGGGTTCGGTATTGCGCAACAAGATGTGCGCTAGGGGCTTGCCAGTTTGCGCATTGCGCCGACAAAAGTAATGCCGTGGTCAAACTGCCCGTAGCGCAGGAATTCCAACACTTCGGCCATCACCACCGGGTTCGACATGATAAAGGTGTGGCTGGCCGCCAGCACGATATGGTCGGTCATCCCTGCCAGTTTGGTGCTTTCGACCGACACTTTGCCGTCATCCACCCCGTCAATCAGCGCAGAGGTGATGGGGTTCAGCGACAAATCCCCCGCCACGACACCCAGTTCGTAATCCGGGAAAGCGGGCAACTGGTTGGGGGTTGCGTCTTTTTGCGTGCCCAGTTCCAGCCCGGCGGGGCCGTTCAGCCATTCGAACGCGTCGATATCGGAAAGTACATCGACCAGTTCAGACCCATGGTTGGGCGGGGCCAGCATGACCACACGGCCCATCTGCGCGGGCCGGTGGCGGGCCAGCCATCCGCGCGCCAGAATCCCGCCCATGGAATGGGTCACGAAATGCACTGGCGCCGTGCCGCAGGCCGCAACGCTTTCGCCCACATGGTCCAGCAATTCGGCAATGGGTTTTGCGGTCGAAGGGTAGCCGTGGTTGACCACGGTGTAGCCGTGCAATTTCAGGGTTTCTTCCATGACCAACATGGAATTTTCCGTCCGCGCCAGACCGTGCAGCAGCACAACGCAATCGGCCATGGCCGTTCCCGGCAGCAACAGCAGTGACAGGATAATCGCTTTCATTGCGTTTATATAGTAGGGCAGGGCACCGCTTGCCAGAGGACGCCGCCATGACCTTTCCCCGCCTTGCCGTGCGCGCGCTGATTGTTCACGCGGGCCGGTTGCTGATTGTCAACGCATGGCCCGACGGCAAGAGCGACCTGTGGTGCGCGCCCGGTGGCGGGGTTGTGCGGGGCGCGTCGCTGCCCGACAACCTGAAGCGCGAGCTCTATGAGGAATGCGGGTTGCAGATTGCCGTGGGCGCGCCCTGCCTTGTGAACGAATTTCACGACCCGAAGGGCAGCTTTCATCAGGTCGACATCTATTTTTACGCGCGCATCACCGGCGGGCAGATCGACCCGGCATGGTCCGACCCCGAAGGCGTGGTGACACAGCGCCGTTTCGTGACCGAAGCGGAACTGCGGGCCTTGCGCTTCAAGCCCGACAGCCTGCCCGACCTGGCCTTTCATGGCGGGCAGATGGCCGCGTTTTATGACCCTTTGGAACCGATCGTTCTGTAGGCGGCGCGCGGCGGGGTGCATTGACATTCCCCCCTTGCGTCTCACATGTAAGCGCGCATCACCGGGGTAATCCCGCAAGACAGATTTGAGGAATTCATGGCCGTTGTCGTCGTCGAATCGCCTGCCAAGGCCAAGACAATCAACAAATATCTGGGCGCGGGCCATACGGTTCTGGCATCTTACGGGCATGTGCGCGACTTGCCGCCCAAGGATGGATCGGTCGACACGGATCATGATTTCGACATGAAATGGGAGGTGGCGAGCGATTCGCGCAAGCACCTGAAAGCCATTGCCGACGCGCTGAAAACCGATAACGAACTGATCCTTGCGACCGACCCCGACCGCGAGGGAGAGGCGATTTCGTGGCATCTGACCGAAGCGCTGACCAAGTCGCGCGCGTTGAAAAAGGACACGCCGGTCAAGCGCGTGGTGTTCAACGCCATCACCAAATCTGCGGTGACAGAGGCGATGAAAAACCCCCGCGACGTGGATATGCCGCTGGTGCGGGCCTATCTGGCGCGGCGGGCTTTGGATTACCTTGTGGGGTTCAACCTGTCGCCCGTGCTGTGGCGCAAACTGCCCGGCGCGAAATCGGCAGGGCGCGTGCAATCGGTCTGCCTGCGGCTGATCGTCGAGCGCGAGATGGAGATCGAGGCCTTCAACGCGCAGGAATACTGGACGGTCGAGGCCGAGTTGGCGACCCCGCGCGGCGTGCAGTTCAACGCCAAGCTGGTCAGCCTTGCGGGCAAGAAGCTGGACAAGTTCGATCTGGCCAATGCCACGCAGGCGGAAATGGCGGTTCAGGCAGTCACGTCGCGCGATCTGACGGTCACCTCTGTCGAAGCCAAACCGGCTAGCCGCAACCCGTCCGCGCCCTTTATGACCAGCACTTTGCAGCAGGAAGCCAGCCGCAAATTCGGCATGGGTGCCAAACACTGCATGAGCACGGCACAACGTCTGTATGAGGCGGGCTACATTACCTATATGCGGACCGACGGGATCGACATGGCGCCCGAAGCCGTGATGGCGGCGCGCGATGTCATCAAGGACCGTTACGGGGCCGATTATGTCCCGAAATCGCCCCGCATGTATAAAAACAAGGCCAAGAACGCGCAGGAAGCGCATGAATGCATTCGTCCCACGGATATGGCCGTCAGCCCCGACAAGCTGCGCCTGTCCGACAGCGACCAGCGCAAGCTCTATGACCTGATCTGGAAGCGCACCATCGCGGGCCAGATGGAAGCCGCGCGGCTGGAGCGCACGACCGTCGAAATCGGGTCCAAGGATGGGCAGGTCGGCCTGCGCGCCACAGGGCAGGTGGTGCTGTTCGACGGGTTCCTGAAGGTCTACGAGGAAGGCCGCGATGACGTGGTCGATGACGACGACAAGCGCCTGCCGCAAATGGCCGAAGGCGACGCGATGGACAAGCGCGCCATCACGCCAGAGCAGCATTTCACCCAGCCGCCCCCGCGTTATACTGAAGCGACCTTGGTCAAGCGCATGGAAGAATTGGGCATTGGCCGCCCGTCCACCTATGCCAGCATTGTCACGACCATTCAGGACCGGGGCTATGTCATCAAGGACAAGAACCGCCTTATGCCAGAGGACAAGGGCCGCTTGGTCACGATCTTTCTGGTCAATTATTTCCGTCGCTATCTGGAATATGATTTCACCGCAGCCCTTGAAGGGCAGTTGGACGATATCTCGGCGGGTCAAGCCGACTACAAAGAGGTATTGGACCGGTTCTGGCGTGACTTCTCGGCGGCGATTGCGGAAACCTCGGAACTGCGCATCACGGAAGTGCTGGAGAAGATCGACGAGGTTCTGGCCCCCCAGCTTTATCCCCCGCGCGAGGATGGCAGCGATCCGCGCATCTGCCCCAAATGCCGCGAGGGCCGTCTGCACCTGAAAACCGCGCGGTCCGGTGGCGCGTTCATCGGGTGCGGCAATTACCCCGAATGCCGCTTTACCCGCCCCATCGGCGTTGTGGACGAGGCGCAGGCCGAACTGTCGGGCGATGGCAAGTTGCTGGGCCATGATGCGGGCAGCCCCATCAGCCTGCGCACCGGGCGTTTCGGCCCCTATGTGCAGCGCGGAGAGGCCACCAAGGAAGACCCCAAACCGCCCCGCGCCTCTGTGCCCAAGGGGTGGGACGTGGACAGCATGGACCTTGAGAAGGCGCTGATGCTGTTATCCTTGCCGCGCGCGGTCGGCCCGCACCCGGAAGATGGCGTGATGGTCTGGGCCAATATCGGGCGCTATGGCCCGTATCTGAAACATGCCGAAACCACGTCGGATCGGGGTGGCACCAACGCCAACCTTGACAGCATTGATGAGGTCTGGACCGTCGGGATGAACCGCGCCGTGCAGCTTCTGGCCGAAAAGGTTGCCAGCCGTGGCGGGCGTGGTCAGGCCGCGGCGCCGCTGCGGTCCTTGGGCGCGCATCCCGCAGATGGCGAAGCCGTGGATGTGATGAAGGGCAAATACGGTCCCTATGTGAAATGGGGCAAGATCAACGCGACCTTGCCGGACACGTTAACACCCGAAGCCGTGACCATGGATCAGGCGGTCGAATTGCTGGATGCCAAGGCCGCGACCAAAGGCAAGAAGAAGGCCCCGGCCAAGAAGGGCACCAGCAAGAAAACTGCCGCCAAAAAGCCGGCAGCCAAAAAGCCAGTTGCCAAGGCGAAGCCAAAATCAGAAGAATAAAAGTTGATGTTTATGCTTGGCGCGACATGTGTCAGGCGTCACGATATTGACTCTGTGGTTCCCTCGGGCCACTGATATGGAAACAAATTCAGGGGCAAATGTCATGCAAAAGATTTTCGGTTCCGCTGCCGAGGCTCTGGATGGACTTCTGTTTGACGGCATGACGATCGCCGCAGGCGGCTTTGGGTTGTGCGGCATTCCCGAATTGCTGATCGCCGCAATCCGCGAGGTCGGGACCAAGGATCTGACCATCGCGTCCAACAACGCAGGTGTGGACGGCTTCGGGTTGGGCATTTTGCTGGAAAGCCGTCAGGTCAAGAAGATGATGTCGTCCTATGTGGGCGAGAATGCCGAATTCATGCGCCAATACCTGTCGGGAGAGCTGGAGCTGGAATTCAACCCGCAAGGCACCTTGGCCGAACGGATGCGGGCCGGTGGGGCAGGGATTGCGGGCTTCTACACCCGCACCGGCGTTGGCACGCAGATTGCCGAGGGCAAGGAGCACAAGGAGTTCAACGGAGAAACCTTCATTCTGGAAGAAGGCATCTTTGCGGACCTGTCCATTGTGAAAGCGTGGAAAGCTGACACCACGGGTAATGCGATCTTCCGCAAGACCGCGCGCAACTTCAACCCGCCTGCCGCGAAATGCGGGCGCGTCTGCGTGCTGGAGGTGGAGGAGATCGTCGAACCGGGCACGCTGGACCCCGACGCGATCCACCTGCCGGGGATCTATGTTCACCGCCTGATTCAAGGGGAACACGAGAAGCGCATCGAACAGCGCACTACGCGCGCCGCGTAACGAGGAGGGGCGATGGAGGGGCAATCACTTTCAAGGGCGCTGGGCACCAATGACGCTTTTTCCGGGTTCTCGCGGATGAGCATTGCCATGGTCCTGACGGACCCGAACCAAAACGACAACCCCATCGTTTATGTCAATGACGCGTTCGAGCGCACGACTGGCTATAGCAGTGCCGTGGCCGTTGGGCGGAATTGTCGATTTCTGCAAGGCGAGAAGACCGACAAGCGCGACGTGGACCGCATTCGCATGGGGATCGCGACCAAGCGCGAAGTGTCGGTCGATATCGTGAATTATCGCGCCAATGGCACGCCCTTTTTCAACCGCCTGATTATCGCCCCGATTCTGGATGACTGCGGCGAGGTGGTGTTTTTCTTCGGCATCCAGAAAGAACTGACCGAAAATGACCGTGGCGCCGATAACCGCATTTCCGGCGACAATCTGACGGTCGTTCAGAACTTGGTGCAGCGCGATCTGGCGCTTATCCTGACCAGTCTGCGCGAACCTGCGGCCGCCGACGAGATGTCGACCCGGCGCGAGTTGGAAGCCCTGCCGCGTCGCTTGGAAACGCTGCAACTGGTCTACGAGGAAATGCGCCTGACCGGCGGGGTTGATGGGCGCGGCAAGATTGACATTGGCACGCTTCTGGGGCGCGTGGCTTCGGCCATTGCGCATGACGAAGGGCGCGCGGGCATTCGCTTTGTGCAGACGGTAGAACGCGCCGAGATCTCTTTGGACCACGCGACCCGTCTGGCGATGATCGTGTCGGAAACCCTGCACAATGCGTTCAACCACGCGTTCAACCTGCAAGACGAAGGCCGGATAGAACTGCGCGTCACCAACCTGTCGGGCGGCGGCGTGCGGATCATGATTAGCGACGATGGCGAAGGCTTGTCCGCTGATCTAGCTTGGCCGAATGAAAAACACGCGGGCGGACGCCTGGTGCGCGGCTTGTTGAACGGCCTTGACGCCACGCTCAATGTGGTGCGGGGGGCCGCTGGAACGGTGGTGCTGTTGGACGTGCCAGTCAATTTATAGGTTTGAACCCAAAAGGATCACAAATGCCCTGGGACCGTAACCAGATGGCCGCGCGCGCGGCGCAGGAACTGCAAGATGGTATGTATGTCAATCTTGGCATCGGCATTCCCACGCTGGTGGCCAATTACATTCCCGAAGGCGTGCATGTCACCTTGCAATCCGAAAACGGGATGCTGGGCATTGGCCCCTTCCCAACAGAGGATGAGATTGACCCCGATCTGATCAATGCCGGCAAGCAGACCGTCACGGCGCTGCCCCACACGGCCTATTTCGACAGCGCCGAGAGCTTTGCGATGATCCGGGGCGGCAAGATCAACATGGCGATCCTTGGCGCGATGGAAGTGGCCGAGAATGGCGATATCGCGAACTGGATGATCCCCGGCAAGCTGGTCAAGGGCATGGGCGGCGCGATGGACCTTGTTGCGGGCGTGAAGCGCGTGATCGTGGTGATGGACCACACCAACAAGGCGGGCGAATCGAAACTGCTGAAAGCCTGCACCCTGCCATTGACGGCGACGGGTGTGGTCAAACGCATTATCACGAATCTGGGCGTTCTGGATGTGGTCGAAGGCGGTTTGAAGATCGTCGAATGCGCCGATGGCGTGTCAGAGGATGATATCCGCGCCGCGACAGAGGCCGCGATCGTCGGTTAACCCGATTGCGCGACCTTGAACACGCAAGGGTCGCTGGGCAATTCCGGCACGGTCGCGCATAGCCCGCGCGCGACCTGCCATGCAGCCAGCACCTTTGGCACATAGTCGCGGGTTTCGGCATAGGGCGGCACGCCGTCATTGCGCTCTACCGCGCCTTCGCCTGCATTATAGCCTGCCAAGGCCAGCACCACGTCGTTGTCAAACCGTTCCATCAGCCAGTTCAGGTATTGCACACCGCCGGTTATGTTCTGTGTGCTGTCGAACGGGTCCGTCACGCCAAAGCGTTCTGCCGTGGCGGGGATAAGTTGCATCAGCCCTTGTGCATTGGCGGAACTGACGGCATCTGCGCGCCCTGCCGATTCGACAGCGATCACCGCCAGCGCCAGCGCGGGCGATACGCGTGTGCCGATCGTGGCCAGCAAGATTGCAGGCGCGTGCGATTGCGCAATGTTCTGTAGGTCTTGCAGGCGCGGTGCGCGGATCGTCGCGCCCGTGGGGGGCGCCAAAAGCGCATCGCGCGCGGCCAGAAAACGCGACAGGTCTGGTCCGCCGGCAGCGGGCACAGCGCTCCAGAACCACGCGAATTGCCCTACATCCCCGGCATCCGGTCGCTCGGCCGTGGCAGGCGGCGGCGTTTGCGGAACACGGGGGGCTGCCGCCAGGCGCGCGGCCTGTTCCTCGGGGTCGATCTGCACGGTAATTCGTCGCCCAACACCGCTTTCGCCCACAGCAATGCGCCGAAAGGTGAAATCGCCCTGCCTCTGGTCCTGCGCTGGGGCAAATGCCGGGGCACATGCCACGCAAATTGCCGCCACGAGAATGCGTTTGGGCCTCATGTGATTAACTGCTCTTTTATGCTTTTGCGGCAGGATGCCGATAATACACCCACGAATCCAGCAGATTCGGCTTTGTGTGCTACGGAATGCGGGTTCTGTTGCTGACCGAACAGCGGTGCCTTGTGCTGCCGCGAACGGATGTACGAAAATCGTCAAATGCTCTGAAATGGTCTGAATCGTGCCCCATTCCTGCCATGCTCCGGGGGCTATATGGTCCTCAGCCAAGCGGTGAATGACAAATCACCTTTATGAGTAACCGGTTCGGCTGAGTAGAAACTGTTCAAATGTTGGAGACTTGAAAATGAAACTGTTCGCAAACATCAAAACCTTCGCCGCTGACGAATCTGGTGCCGTGACCGTTGACTGGGTTGTTTTGACCGCAGCTATCGTGGGTCTGGGCATTGCCGTTGTGACCTCCGTTCGCACTGGCGTGAACGATCTGGCTGGCGACATCAACACCTCGCTGGCAGGTGCGACCGTGGCCAACCTGACCGGGACCACCCTGGGCACGACCGGCGCAGCTGATCCCGACTGATACACGGCCCTTGCATGAGCTTCCTGAGCGCTCCTTTTTGGGGGCGCTCTTCCTTTTCATACCGCGTGGGTTCGATGCTTGGGGGCAGCTGTTCCAGCAGGGACCAGAGCTTCCAGTTCTTAACGCGGTGTGAACAATAATCTGCCATATTCCAGTGGCATAGGATTAACTGGTGCTTTCCCCGGCACGTCCGGGCGATTAATTGAAAGGAATTCGCAATGCGCCTTGTTTTCGGAGCTGTCCTTGTTGCGGGTCTTGGCTTGGCCGGTGCGGCCGCCTATCAAACCCATGGCTACATCTCGCAAATGCAGGTCGAACTGGCCCATGCTCGTGCCAATGCGAATACCGTCAAGATGGTTGATGTGTACTTGGCCAAACGCCCAATGACCTATGGCGAGCGGCTGACGCGCGATGATGTTCTGGTGGCCCCGTTCCCCGACTACGCCGTGCCAGCAAACGCACTGGGCAAGGTCGAAGACCTGTTCCCCGACAATATTGACCATCGCATCGTGCTGCGCACCATGGACGAGCGCGAGCCGATCTTACTGAGCAAGCTGACGGCTCCCGGCAAAGATGCAGGTATCACCTCGCATCTTAGCCCCGGAATGCGTGCCATCACTATTCCTGTCAACCAGATCAGCGGTGTCGCTGGCTTTCTGCGGCCCGGCGACCATGTCGATGTCTTCTGGTCCGGGCGGCGAAATGGGCAAGAGATGACGCAGCTAATCGAATCCCAATTGCGCATCATCGCGGTGGATCAGTCCGCGAATATGGACCGGTCCGAGAAGATCCGTCCCGCTGGCAACGTCACAGTAGAGGCAAGCCCAGAGCGGGCGGCAGCTTTGGCGCTGGCACAAAATTCTGGCCGCTTGTCGCTGGCGCTGGTCGGTGTCGATGACCGCGCGCAATCCGCCGCCGTTGAAATGACCCAAGACCGTTTGTTGGGTGTCGTCCCCGAAGAGCAGGTGGCGGAAGAAAAATGCCATATCCGCACCCGGCGTGGCAACGAGTTGGTCAAGATCGAAATACCCTGCACGAACTAGCCCTTTGGTGCGAAACGGGCGCAAGACGTGCCAGGTTGTGGCTGCGGCGTGATGCACCCTCACCAGATAGGGTAGTTGGTTGCGCGCGCCCCGCCAGATTTGCTGGGCTGTTGCCGAAAACACATAAAGAACGGCGCGCAACTGTCTGGAATCTTGATAAGTTGTCTTGGTTCGGGCATAGTGTTGGAAAATAATCGGCAAAGCCCGGGCAGTTTTCAAAGGCAGGCATCTAATGAGCATCAAGAGTTTGGCAGTCATGTTGCTGGCCTGTGCCGGTCTGGCGCTGGCACAGGGCGCGCCCGCGCTGGCCCAAAATGTCCGCGTTATCAACGCGGATTCCGCATCGACCCTGCGCGTTCCAATGAACCGGGCCGTGGTTGTCGAAACCGAACAGCCCTTTGCGGAACTGTCCATCGCGAACCCCGGCATCGCCGATATCTCGACCTTGTCCGACCGTTCGATCTACGTTCTGGGCAAGGCGCCCGGGCGCACGACCCTGACTGTTCTGGGCGTGAATGGCGACCTGATGTCGAATGTCGAAGTGCAGGTGACACCCGATATTGCCGAATTCCGCGAACGGCTGCGGCAGATCTTGCCCAATGAGCAGATCGAGGTGCGCACCGCGAATGACGGCGTTGTGCTGTCGGGCACCGTGTCTACACCCGCCCGGCTGGATGCTGCGATGCAGCTTGCGCAACGCTATGCGCCTGACCGCGTGTCAAACCTGATGAGCGTGGGTGGCACGCAGCAGGTGATGTTGAAAGTTCGGTTTGCCGAAATGCAGCGCGGCGTCAGCAAGTCCCTTGGTGGCAGCTTGCAGGTTACCGGTGGCACACATGGCACGCTGAACACCGGCAATTTCGCCACGGCAAGCGTGGGGGACCCCGCAGGAACGCTTGGTTTTCGGGTCGGCGGCGGTAGCCTGACGGCGCAAGTGCTGATAGAGGCGCTGGAAACCCAAGGCATGGCGCGCACGCTGGCCGAACCCAACTTGACCGCCTTGTCGGGGCAAGAGGCGTCGTTCCTTGCCGGTGGGGAATATCCCATCCCCGTGGTCGAAGATGGCAATGTATCGATCGAGTATAAACCGTTCGGCGTGGAACTGACCTTTACGCCCCGTGTGCTGGACGACAATGTCATCAATCTGGAAATGGAAGCGGCTGTCAGCTCGCTGGATGGCGCGAACACGGTGTCGGTCAGCGGCACGGTCGTCAATGCGTTCCGCCGCCGCGCGACACAGACCACCGTCGAATTGCGCGATGGCGAAAGCTTCGCCATCGCCGGATTGTTGGAAGACGACTTCCGCTCGGGGTCCACTGCCGTGCCGTGGCTGTCGGAATTGCCGGTTCTGGGCGCTCTGTTCCGCAGCGTGGATTATCAGCGCAGCCAGACCGAACTTGTCATCATCATCACCGCGCATCTGGTCACGCCCACACGCGGCGAGGCGCTGATGCTGCCCACAGACCGTGTGCGCCCGCCAAGCGAGCGAGAGCTGTTCCTGAACGGGCGCTTGTCCGCGCGTGGCGGCGGTGCCGTTGGCGAGGTGGCACGGCAAGATTTCGGTGGATCATACGGCTATGTGATGGAATGACCATCTTGCCATACCCTTGGTGCAGGAGCTTGCCATGGCTGTAGACAGACGTTTTTTCTTGCTTGGTGCTGCTGGCTTCGGCCTGTCGGCCTGTGGCAGCTCTTTCGAGCGCGAGGCCGGGATTGGTTTGGATGAGGGCGCCTTTGGCAACCCCACCATGCACAATCACCTTGTCCAGACGGGGCAGATCAGCTTGGCCGAGATCATGACCCGCCGCTTCCATGACGAAGTTCCCTCAATGGTGAATTTCGACTTTGGCAGTGCTGCGCTGTCGTCAGACGCCAAGAGCATCCTGCTAAAACAGGCCGACTGGATGAAGCGTTTCCCCGAGTTGCGTTTCACCGTTTATGGCCATACCGATGCGGTGGGCAGCACGGCATCGAACTATCGACTTGGGTTACGCCGTGCGCAGGCCGTGCGGAACTACCTTGTGGCGCGCGGCGTGCCGCATCGCAGCATCATCGCGATCGTGTCGCGCGGCGAAGAACAGCCGCTAATCGTCAGCGAAGGCCGCGAACCGGCCAATCGGCGCACCGTGACAGAGATTTCCGGCGCCATACGGCGGCACCCCAACGTTATGAATGGCGAATATGCGCGGATCATTCACCGCGAATACGTGGCATCTGGTGCGCAGGTCTCCACGCGATAACATCACGCCAAACGATGCCTGTTCAGTTATGCCCTGCAAGCCCGCGCCACCAACGCGGGCTTTTTCATGAAATCGGGTCTGTGCCGAACAATTCCGGGATTTAAGCCCAAATCTTGCCAGATTTATCGACAATCTTTGTTTCAGAGGTGCTCTGCCGAAGTGTCGCCAAAAACAGGCGGCACGGTTTTTGATATCTCGCAATATTTCAGGATGACCGCCATGACCGCCATATCGCCGACCAATACAGACCTGATCCGCGCCTGCACGGTGTCTCGCGATGTGCAGAATTTCGACCTTTTGATCGAAGACATGGAAACCGAGTTCGGAGAGTCTTGGGGCGATCTGACATTTGCAGAGGCGCATGCCTTCATGTCGGAACCCGATGCCGGCGCGTTGGAGGTGATCGCCATAGCGCTAGACGATGCGGACGAGCCATCTGTCAACATCGTGCGCGCCATTATCGAAAAGGCTGCGGCTCGTGGCATTCATATTCTGCTGATTGCAGAAGCTCTGTCGCCGATCCTGCTGCACCAGTTGTTGCGCGCGGGCGCAGAGGATTTCGTGCCATATCCGTTGCCGGAAAACGCGCTGCATGAAGCGATAGAGCGGCTGCACAAAACCGATCAGGCCCAGGTCGATTATGCATCCGCTATGGCCGCGCCCGGTGGCAAACATGGCTCTGTTCTTGCGGTGCAGGCACTTTGCGGCGGCGCTGGTGCCACGAATTTCGCCATCAATCTGGGGTGGGAACTGGTTCAGCTTTCCAAATCGGATAGCAGGTCCGTCTGCATTCTGGATTTCGATTTCCAGTCCGGGTCGGTGGCGACCTATCTGGATCTGGCACGCACGGAAAAGGTCTACGAACTTCTGTCGCAGACCGCATCTATGGATGCGGACGCGTTCTTTGCCGCGTTGCAGGTCTTCCAAGACAAGCTGCATGTGCTGACCGCGCCGTCCGACATGTTGCCGCTCGACTTGCTCAGCCCAGAGGAAATTGATCGCATTGTCGCCATGGCCTGCGCCCATTTCGACTATGTGATCGTGGATCTGCCGCGCGCGATCATGCATTGGACGGAAACGGTGCTGAACATGTCCGACACGTTCTTCGCCCTGATGGAACTGGATATGCGTTCGGCCCAGAACACGCTGCGCATGATTCGGGCGCTAAAGGCCGATGGCATCGACCTGTCCAAACACCGTTTCGTGCTGAACCGCGCCCCGAAATTCACCGATCTGGGGGGCAAGTCGCGGGCCAAGCGCATGGCTGAAAGCCTTGGGATAGAGTTGAATATCTACCTGCCCGATGGCGGATTACAGGTGCGCGATGCCAACGACCATGGGCTGCCCTTGGCCGAATTCGCGGCCAAGAACCCGCTTTTGAAAGAAATTCGCAAAACGGCGACAGAACTTCACAGCGTCGCCACAGCCACCAAGATGGCAGCAGAGTAACGAGGACCAAGTATGTTTGCACGTTATCGCAAGAACGCAGAGAATACCGCGCAGCCTTTGCGCACTTCGGCTGGAAGCACGCCCCGCGCCACGGTGCCCGACATGCGCAAGCCCCCCGTCAAGGCCCCCGTGGAACCAAAGACGCAGGCCGCTGCGGCACCCGTGCCCGGTTCCAAGGACGAGCAGCGCAAGCAGCGCATGAACAAGATCAAGTCCGATTTGCACCGACGCCTGCTGGACAACCTGAATCTGTCGGCGCTGGAAAACGCCAGCGAGGCAGAGCTGCGCGACGAAATCAACGCCATCGTTGTCGAGGCCCTGTCCGAGATGGATGTCGTGCTCAACAGCGAAGAGCGCTCGACACTGAATCGCGACCTGTTTTTCGAGGTGATGGGTCTTGGCCCGCTGGAGCCCCTGTTGCAGGATGACACGGTAAACGACATCTTGGTGAATGGCCCGAAGAAAGTGTTCGTCGAACGTGCGGGCAAGCTGGAATTGACCGATGTCACCTTCCGTGACGAACGCCACTTGCTGCGCATTATCGACAAAATCGTGTCGGCCGTGGGCCGTCGGGTTGACGAATCGAACCCGTATGTCGATGCGCGCCTGGCCGACGGATCGCGCTTTAACGCCATGGTGCCGCCGGTTGCGGTCGATGGGTCGCTGGTTTCCATCCGGAAGTTCAAGAAAGAGAAGCTTTCGGTGCAAGACCTAGTCAATTTCGGGGCGTTCTCTCCGGAAATGGCGCTCTATCTGGAAGCGGCGGTTTCCACGCGGCTGAATGTGATCGTCTCTGGCGGCACGGGGTCGGGCAAGACCACGACACTGAACGCATTGTCCAGCTTTATCGGCCATTCTGAACGTGTGCTCACGATCGAGGATACGGCCGAATTGCAGTTGCAAGGGGACCATGTGGGCCGGATGGAAAGCCGCCCTGCCAATATGGAAGGCAAAGGGGCGGTCACCCAGCGCGACTGTTTGCGCAACGCACTGCGGATGCGCCCTGACAGGATTATCGTTGGCGAAACCCGCGGCGAGGAGGTGATCGACATGTTGCAGGCCATGAATACCGGCCATGACGGGTCAATGACCACGATCCACGCCAACTCTGCGCGCGACGGGATCAGCCGTCTGGAAAACATGGTTGCCATGGCTGGAATAGAAATGCCGCTGAAGGCAGTGCGCAGCCAGATCGGCTCTGCTGTGAACATCATCGTGCAGGTCTCGCGCCTGCAAGACGGCTCGCGCCGGATGATGTCGATCACAGAGATCACGGGCATGGAAGGTGAAATCATCACCATGCAGGAACTGTTCCGTTTCGAACGCACCGGCATCGAACCTGATGGGACCATCCTTGGCCATTTCACCGGGACCGGCCTGCGGTCGCATTTTGCCGATCGTTTCAAGCGTTGGGGGTTCGACCTGCCAGCGGCGATCTATGACCAAGTGAAAGGAAACTGACTATGGAACTTTCGCTTAGCCCTCTGATCTACATTGCGATTTTCGGTTCGGTCCTGCTGGTCATACAGGGGCTTTACCTGCTTCTCTACGGCAAGAGCATCCAGCATGATTCGAAGTTGAATCGTCGGCTTGAATTGATGTCCAAGGGCAAATCCAAGACCGATGTCATCGAACAGCTGCGCAAAGAGCGTTCGGTGCATGTCAAGCGCGATATGATTCCGCTTTATGGGTTGCTCTCGGACCGCGCGCAAAAGGCCAATATTGCCTTCACGCCCAAAACGCTTCTTATGCTTATGGGTGGGCTTAGCCTGTTCAGCTTTGTCATGCTGACCTTGGGCACCAGTGCGCCCTTGCCCGTGCGCTTGGTGATCGGCATTGCCATGGGTGTGGGGGGCGTGTTTTTCTGGGTGTCCAGCAAGGCCAAGAAACGGATTTCCGCAATCGAGGAACAACTTGCGGAAGCTGTCGACCTTATGGTGCGCAGTCTGCGCGTTGGCCACCCGTTCAGCGCCGCGCTTGCCATTGCCGCAGATGAAATCGCCGACCCGCTTGGCACCGAATTGGGCCTGATCGCGGATGAGATTGCGTATGGCCGCGATGCGGGCGAAGCGCTTGCTGAATTTGGCAACCGCGTCGGTCTGCCCGATATCGGGTTTCTGGCTGTTGCGGTTTCCATCCAGCAGAAATCCGGCGGCAACCTGGCCGAGATTCTGAATGGCCTGTCGAAGGTCATTCGCGCGCGCTTCAAGCTGTTTCGCCGCGTCCGTGCCATCACCGCCGAAGCCAAGTGGTCCGGCATGTTCCTGTCCGGCTTCCCAATTCTGGCCATGGTCATGATTCAGATCATCAAACCTGACTACTACGATCCGGTGAAGGGCACGCCGCTCTATATCCCATTGGCCATTGTTGTCGGGCTATTTCTGGTCGTCAACGTGCTCTACATGCGCAAGATGACCGATATCAAAGTATAACTGCGTCAGCAGAAAAGGAAGTTTTCCGATGTTCGATATCTTTCAAGGTGGGTTTGGCACGATCCTGCTGCTGGGGATTGTTGGTTTTGGGCTGGTGGCGATTGCAGGTTTCGCGGCGGTCAATGACAAATCCAATGATCCGATGAGCAAGCTGAAGGAACAGGTGCAAGTGGCGGATACCGCTAAGCCTGCAAAGCCGAATGCAAGTTTGCGCCGCAAACAAAGCAACGGCCTGAAGGTTCTGGAAAAATATGCCAAATTTCTAGAACCAGAGGACGCGAAAGAACTGTCTGCCGCACAGCAACGGATGATTCAGGCCGGCTATTACGGCAAGCACGCGGTGCGCGACTTTCAGGCACTCCAATTCATCCTTGCGGTCGGGCTTTTGTTGTTGTCCCTGCTGGTGGTCTTCGTCATCGCGCCGGACAATTTCGAAAGCACGCCAATGCGGGCGGCGGCGATCATTATTCCCATGCTGATCGGCTATTATGGCCCGCGCAAATGGATTGATGGACGGGTTGAGGCGCGCAAGGAAGAGATCCTTTCGGGCTTCCCTGACGCGCTTGATATGTTGCTGATCTGCGTCGAGGCTGGGCAATCGCTTGACCAATCGATTCAGCGGGTCGCAACCGAGATGAAGAACACCTACCCGGCCTTGAGCGAGGAATTCACCACTGTCGGCGAACAGGTAAAGGCGGGGCGCGAGCGGAGCGAGGTGCTCAAAGACCTTGCCAAGCGCTGCGACATTTCTGACATCACCAGCTTCACAACGGTGATGATCCAAGCGGCGACCTATGGCACCTCTATCACCGATGCGCTGCGGGTCTTTGCGGCAGAAATGCGTGACAAGCGCATCATGCGGGCCGAAGAAAAGGCGAATATCTTGCCAACCAAGATGACGCTTGGCACCATGATGTTTACGGTTCCGCCCTTGCTGATTATCTTGATCGGTCCGTCCATCGTCGGCATCGTAACGGAACTGAACAGCAGCAATATCTCGGGCATGTAATGCAACGATACCTCTGGCTTGGCCTCGTATTCGCGGTCGCGGGCTGCACGCCCCCCGGTGACGGGGGGCGCAATGGCGTGCGCGACATGGGCGCAGGGCCAGATCAAATCGTGTCGCAGCGCGCCGATGTTGCGGAAGCGGTGGACGGGCTTGTGGTCGGGCACAGGCTGATGGCCGCAGGGGAGTATGAACTCGCTTTGCGGGCCTATTACCGGGCCTCTGCCGAACGGGGGGTCAATGTCGATATTTTGTCGGCCATTGGCTCTGCGAATCTGCGACTCGGCCGGGTTCAGCAAGCCGAACAGGTGCTGCGCCGCGCGCTGGAACAAGACGAAACCTTCGTGCCTGCCCATAACAATCTGGGGGTTGCGCTGGGTGAACAGGGCAAATGGGGCGAAGCCGGGCTGCATTTTCGCAACGCTTTTGCATTCGATGGCGGTCGATCCTCGGAAATTCGAGAGAATCTACGTTTGGCAATCGAAAAAACTCAGGAAACGGGGTATGGTGAGGCCGAGGCACACCAGCTTTCGCTGGTGCGGCGTGGGCAGGGCAGATTTTTGCTGCTGGACACGCCGTTATAACGAGCAATGAGGACGCAAAATGCGCCAACCCGTATTGTTGACGCTGCTTCTGGGCAGCGCAATCGTGATTTCCGCGTGCAGTGGTAGCAAGCCTGCAAATGTCAGCCGTGCTATCGACGCTGTAAATGCCGTTGACCAGAAGAATGTTGCCGAACTGATGTTGGCTTCGGGTAACCCGGAAGAAGCCGTGACCTATTTCGCAACACAGGTCGAACGTGACCCCGAAAATCTGGCCAGCCAGCGTGGGCTTGCACGGTCGCTGGTGCGCGCAGGCCGCCTTGCCGAGGCGATCCCGGCATGGCGCAAAGTAACCCAGCACCCTGATGGCACGCAGGATGACAAGGTCATGCTGGCAGAAGCTCATATGCGCGCCAATGACTGGGAATCCGCAGAATCTGTCTTGAACACGGTGCCGCCCACCCATGAAACCTTCGACCGTTACCGGCTGGAGGCGATGATCGCAGACGGCAAGAAAGATTGGGAAAAGGCGGATCATTTTTACGAAACCGCAGCCGGGCTGACCACGCGCCCGTCGGGCGTGTTCAACAACTGGGGCTTTTCGAAACTGACGCGCGGCGCCCCGCGCGAAGCCGAACAATTGTTTGCACAGGCCTTGCAGCACGATCCGCAATTGTTCACAGCCAAGACCAATATGGCGCTCGCCCGCGCTGCGCAGGGCAATTACAGCTTGCCGCTGGTGCGCATGACCCAGCAAGAACGTGCGATGCTGCTGCACACCATGGCGATTGCCGCCATTCGCAAAGATGATGTGAATGTCGGCCGCACCTTGCTACAAGAGGCAATTGATACGCATCCGCAGCATTTCGACGAAGCGGTGCGCGCCTTGCGGGCGCTGGATGGGGGGCTTGGCTGATGGCGCTTTCAGGCACTGCTGCGCTTTGGTTTTTGCCCTTCGTGGCCCCGATTGCGCTTTGGGTCGCGTTCAGCGACCTGAAATGGATGAAAATCCACAACTACGCCGTGATTGCGCTGGTTGCGGTTTACTTGGTCATCGGGCCGCTCGCCTTGCCATTGACGGTATGGGCCTGGGGCTGGGCCGGGCTGGCGCTTGTGCTGGTCGTTGGGTTCGTGCTTGCGTCCGTGGGCTTGTTGGGCGCGGGCGATGCCAAATTCGCGGCAGCCATGGCACCGTTCATCGCGCTGGCAGATCTGGGCAGTTTCATGCTTTTATTGTCCGGCGTGATTGTTGTCAGCTTTGTTGCGCATCGGCTGGCGCGCAGTTCTGCGGCCATCGTGGGCATGGCGCCGGATTGGGAAAGCTGGCAGCGCCGTGAATTTCCGCTTGGCTTGGCACTTGGCCCGGCATTGTTGTTATATCTGATCGCGGCTGTTTTAGCGGGCTAAGCCGCTTTGGGATTTTCCCGTGCCGGGTGGCAGGGTTGGAGTATCGGTCAAGATTATGCATAGCACCACCATTAAGGCGCCCAGCGTTCCGCGCAATTTGGACGATACCGGCCTGACGCTGGTGATGATGCGGGATATCCTGCTCAAGACGATGTATCGCATGAACCTGTCGCGGATCTCGGAAATCGCGCGCACGATCTGTTTGCCGATCCCGCAAGCCATCGAATTGATCGACCAGTGTCGTCACGGCAAGCTGCTAGAGGCAGTGGCGAGCGTGACGGCAAGCACATCAAGCGAGGCGAGCTTTCAATTGACCGAGGCGGGCAAGGCGCGCGCCATGGATGCGCTGTCGCAATCCGAATATTACGGCGCAATGCCCGTGCCGCTCGACCGCTATGCCGAGCAAGTCAAACAACAGTCGATCCGCAATGTGCAGATCACGCGCCGCCAGCTACAGATTGCGATGGGTGATCTGATCTTGCCGCCGACCTTGTTGAGCGACCTTGGCCCGGCGGTCAGTTCCGGGCGCTCCATTCTGATGTATGGGCCGCCGGGCAATGGTAAATCGTCGATTTCCAATGGCATTCGTGCGGCGATGGGCGACCGGATCTATGTCCCCCGCGCGATCACCCATGCCGGACAGGTCATCAGTGTGTATGACCCGATCGTTCACACGATTGTCGACACATGGGAGGACGACCCGAACCTGTTGCGCCAGACCGGCAACCGGTTCGATTCTCGTTATGTGTATTGCGAACGCCCCACCGTCATAACCGGGGGCGAGCTGACCTTGTCGATGCTTGATCTGACCTTCAACCCGGTATCCCGGACCTATCAGGCGCCCTTGCAGTTCAAGGCGACAGGCGGCGTTTTCATCATTGATGACCTTGGGCGCCAAGAAGAGCCACCTCAATCCATCGTGAACCGCTGGATCGTGCCGATGGAAATGAATTACGATATTCTTTCAATGCAATCGGGCGAGAAATTCGTGGTGCCGTTCGACACACTGGTGATCTTCTCGACGAATTTTCACCCGAACGAGATTTTCGACCAAGCCGCGCTGCGCCGGATTTTCTACAAGATCAAGATCGACGGGCCAAGCCAACAAGATTTCCTGAAGATTTTTGCATTGATCGCCAAGAAACGGGGCATGCCGTTGGATGAGGATGCGATCATCCACCTAATCAAGAACAAATATCCGACGATCAGGAATGTTTATGCAAACTATCAGCCGGTTTTCCTGATCGACCAGATGATCGCGATCTGCGATTTCGAAGGCACGCCGCGCCGCATGTCGCCAGAGTTGATCGACCGTGCGTGGAAGAACATGTTTGTCGAGATGGAAGACATCCTGCGCTAGTTGACCAGACCTCCTAGTCGACTTCGGCGGCGCGGGCTTCCAGAACGTCGAAAGGGACGCCGGGTTCCAGCTTGGCGCCGCGAATAACCAGCGATGTCTTGACCGTTATCACATTGTCCGCCGCCAGCAGGTCCTCTGTCAGGAAGCGTTGGAAGGTGGACAGGTCAGGGGCCACGCATTTCAGGATGAAGTCAATCTCGCCGTTCAGCATGTGGCATTCGCGCACAAGCGGCCAGTCGCGGCACCGTTGTTCGAAGCGCGACAGGTCAGCCTCTGCTTGGCTGTTCAGCCCGACCATGGCAAAGACTTGCACTTCAAAGCCCAGATCGCGGGTATTCACTTGCGCGTGATAGCCGCGAATGAACCCGGCTTCTTCCAATGCGCGGACACGACGCAGGCAGGGCGGGGCGGAAATGCCCACGCGCTTGGCCAGTTCGACATTTGTCATCCGGCCATCGGCCTGTAGTTCCGCAAGGATCTTGCGGTCAATCGGATCAAGCTTTCCGCCCGACATGGTTGTTCCCCTTGTTTTGCACTTATGTAAGCCGCCTTGCGGATTTGCGCAATAATATTTCAATTTCGGGCAATTTTAATTCTACTGCCAACGGTTGCGCTTGCCCTCTTGTGTCGCAAAGGGCAATGCCTAGATTGCAAGGTGATTACAGCCGAAAGGAAAGAAAATGTCAGAGCCGCGCCACACCCGATTGCTGATAATCGGTTCCGGTCCAGCCGGTTATACCGCTGCCGTCTACGGGGCGCGCGCGATGCTGGAGCCTGTGCTGGTGCAGGGCATTCAGCCCGGTGGACAGCTGACGATCACGACAGAGGTCGAAAACTGGCCGGGTGATACAATGGTGACCGGGCCGGAACTGATGGTGCGCATGGAAGCGCATGCGCGCGAAATGGGAACAGAGATTATCAGCGAGCATATTGCGTCGCTGGACCTGTCGGTGCGCCCGTTCCGCGCGCTGGGCGATAGCGGCGCGGTCTACACGGCCGATGCGGTGGTGCTGGCGACCGGCGCGCAGGCGCGCTGGCTTGGCCTGCCATCCGAGCAGAAGTTCCAAGGCATGGGCGTGTCCGCCTGCGCGACCTGCGACGGGTTCTTTTACCGGGGCAAGGAAGTGGTGGTTGTCGGTGGGGGCAATACAGCGGTAGAGGAGGCGTTGTTCCTGACCAACTTCGCCACCAAAGTCACGCTGGTGCATCGCCGCGATAGCTTGCGCGCGGAAAAGATCTTGCAGCACCGTTTGCTGAACCATCCCAAAGTGCAGGTGATCTGGGATCACACGCTGGAAGAGGTGCTGGGCGACACGGCGGGCGGCGGCGTGCAAGGCGTTCGTTTGGCCCATGCGACGAGTGGCGCCACACAAGAGCTGTCTTGCGACGGTGTTTTTATTGCCATCGGCCACAGCCCGGCGAGCGATCTGGTCAAGGACCAGTTGAAAATGCAGCCGGGCGGCTATGTCTGGGTCGAGCCGGGCAGCACGCGCACCTCGATTCCGGGCGTTTTCGCGGCGGGCGACCTGACCGATCACACCTACCGTCAAGCCGTCACAAGTGCCGGCATGGGCTGTATGGCCGCCCTTGACGCCGAGAAATTCTTGGCGGAACTGGGGCTGGATGCCGAAGCCGCCTAAGCGCGGCTGACCAGCCCGCCGGGATGGCGCTGCACGGCGCCATCCAGTTCCAATGCAACAAGGGCCGGAGAGATCACCGCCGCCGACAGCCCCATGTCGCGGATGACCAGATCTTCGTGGATGGGAGTTGGTCCAAGCAGGTTCAGGATTGCCGCGTTCAGGTCCGATGGCGGGGCGGTGCCTGTGGGCGGGGCCGGTTTGGCGGTCGGGTTACTGTCCCGTGCTGTGTCGCGGCGCAGGGTTTTCAACGCCTCCAGCACATCCTCGACATTGCGAACCAGCGTCGCGCCTTCGCGGATCAGCCGGTTGCAACCGCCTGCGCGCCCGTCGACCGGGTGGCCGGGCACTGCCATCACCTCGCGCCCCTGTTCGAGCGCGTCCTTGACGGTAATCAGGGTTCCGGATTTCTCTGCCGCCTCGACCACGATCACGGCCATCGACAGGCCCGAAATGATCCGGTTGCGCGGCGGGAAGTGGCGCGCTTGCGGATAGGTGCCCATGGGTTGTTCCGACAGGCGCAGGCCCTGATCGGAAATGGCTGCGGCCAGAACCGCGTTTTCCGCCGGGTAGATTACATCGACCCCGCCGCCCATGACCGCGAGTGTGCCGGTTTTCAGGCTGGCCTGATGCGCCGCCGTGTCGATCCCGCGCGCCAGCCCAGACACAATGGTATAGCCCGCCAGCCCCAGCCCTTCGGCCAGCATCCGCGCCATGCGTGTGCCAAGGCTGGATGCGTTGCGCGCCCCCACAAGGGCCACCATGGGTTGCAAAAGCGGCTTGCGCCCACCCATGCACCACAGCACCGGCGGGGCATCTGCAATGGCGGCAAGGCTGCCCGGATAGGCCTCTGTCCCGAAGCACAACATGCGCGCGCCCTTGGCGCGGGCCAGTTCAATTTCGGTTTGCGCCTGATCGGGGGTGAAGGGCGTGTAGCTATCGACCCCAGCGGCCTTGGCGACTTGCGGAAGTGCATCAAGCGCGGCCTGCGCCGTGCCATGTTCGCGCATCAGGCGGTGAAAGGTGGTTGGCCCCACGCGAGGGGAGCGAATGAGACGAAGCCAAGATAGCCTGTCCTCTTCCGTCGTGGGTGGGGTGAAGGGTGGGTGAGAAGAAAACAAATCTTTCGCCATCCGTTCTACCTCGTCTCATTCGCTTACGAATTTGCGCGCAGAGGGTTAAAGGTTGGTAAAGATTTATGGGTGCGGCCAGATTTTTTCACACCCCGACCACAAAAATGCCCTATTCGGGTTTTTGCGCGCGTTGCGCGGCTTTGCGCACCAGCACTTCGCGCAGGTCTTGCATGGCCAAAAGCAGCTCTTCTGTGGCAGCGGCCAATTCGGCTGGGCTGGCCTTGAACTGGGCCCAATGGGCGATATGGCCAATCTGTTCGGCGGCCTTGGCGGCATCGCCTTGCATGCCGTTGCCGCTTGCCAGCCACGCGTCAATCAGCGCGCGTTCGGGGTCAGTCAGCTCATGCCCATCGGCCACATTCACCGCGCCAGTTGCCCGGTTGATCCCCGCAATCCGGTGCATTTCAGAGCGGCGCAGCCGCGCATCATAGGCAATGCGCAGCAGCATGGCCCCACCGGGGCGCGGGCGGAAATAATAGTCGCGCCCGCCGCCCATGGTTATGTCAGCCCCGCGCAGAAATCCTGAATGCGGGTGCAGGCTTCGCGCAGCGCATCATCCGACGTGGCATAGCTGACGCGGAACGCAGGCGACGTGCCGAAGGCTGCGCCGAACACCACGGCCACGCCCTTTTCTTCCAGCAGGGCGGTCGCGAAAGCTTCGTCATTCTCGATCAGCGCGCCCCCGGCAGAGGTTTTGCCAATGCAACCCGCGATCGACGGATAGACATAGAACGCACCTTCGGGCACCGGGCAGGTCACGCCTTCCGCGGCGTTCAGCATGTCGACCACCAGATCGCGGCGGCGCTGGAAGGTCAAGTTGTTCTCGGCAATGTAGTCTTGCGGGCCATTCAGCGCCTCGACCGCCGCCCATTGGCTGATGGAACAGGGGTTCGACGTGCTTTGCGACTGGATCTTGCGCATCGCGCCGATCACATCCTTGGGGCCAGCCGCGTAGCCAATGCGCCAGCCGGTCATGGCATAGGCTTTGGACACGCCGTTCACCGTCAGCGTACGGTCATAAAGTGCGGGTTCGACCTGCGCAGGGGTGCAGAATTTGAAATCGTCGTAAACAAGGTGTTCATACATGTCATCCGACATGATCCAGACATGGGGGTGGCGCAGCAGCACGTCGGTCAGGGCTTTCAACTCGTCCCATGTATAGCCCGCGCCTGTGGGGTTGGAGGGCGAGTTGAAGATCAGCCACTTGGTCTTGGGCGTGATCGCGGCTTCTAATGCGTCGGGGGTCAGTTTGTAGGCGGTGTCGGCGGTGGCCTCTGCAATCACCGGCTCTCCGCCCGCCAGCAGCACCATGTCGGGGTAGCTGACCCAATAAGGCGCGGGGATCACCACCTCGTCGCCCGCGTTCAGCGTGGCGACCAGCGCGTTATACAGCACCTGCTTGCCGCCAGTGCCGACGGTCACTTGCGCAGGCGTGTAGTCCAGCCCGTTGTCGCGCTTGAACTTGGCGCAGATCGCGGCTTTCAGCTCTGGCAAACCATCAACGGCGGTATATTTCGTTTTCCCCGCATCAATGGCCGCTTTTGCTGCGTCCTTAATATTCTGGGGCGTGTCAAAATCGGGTTCTCCGGCGCCAAGCCCGATCACATCGCGGCCCTCGGCCTTCAGCTCCGCGGCCTTGGTCGTGACGGCAATGGTCGGCGACGGTTTGACGCGGGACAGGGTATCGGACAAGAAAGCCATAACGGAATCTCCGGTTTGTGTCTTGGGCGTCCATGTCATAGGTTGCGGCCAATGGCCGTTCAAGCACAATCAAATCCGGAAGGAAGCGATATGACCGAAAACTCAGAACTGCGGGATTGGTATTCGGGCGATCATGCCACATTTGGCGACCGGCTGACCGCGGCACGCGAAGCGCAGGGCCTGACACAGGCGCAATTCGCCAAGCGGCTGGGCGTGAAACTGCGCACCGTGCAGGGTTGGGAAAATGACACATCAGAACCGCGCGCCAACAAGCTGCAAATGACAGCGGGGTTGCTGAATGTCTCTTTGCGGTGGTTGTTGACCGGCGATGGCGACGGGGTGGCAGAACCTGCCACGCAAGAAAACTTGGCCGAAGACGCACAGACGATCTTGAACGACATGCGCGGGTTGCGGGCGGATCTGACCCGTGTGTCGAACGAGCTTGGGCGCATGGAAAAACGGTTGCGCCAGATTGTAAAGGAAACGATCTAACATGCAGATTTCGCCGGAAGAAGCACGCCTGAAGCGGCTGAAAATGCGCTCATGGCGGCGCGGGATGAAGGAAATGGACCTTATCCTTGGGCCGTTCGCGGATACCGATCTGGCCCGGCTGGATGCGGATGAACTGGACGCCTACGAACGCCTTCTGGATGAGAACGACCAAGAACTGTACCTGTGGGTTACCGGCGCCCTAGAGGCCCCGGCCCAACACGCGCCCATGCTCCAGACCATTCGCAGCGTGGTCGAAAACCGGTTGCGATACGGCGCTTAACTTTTTGTTCGGAAGTTTCCGCGATGTTTGGCGTCAGAAGTATATGACGGAGCATCGCGTGAGCTTTCAACAAGACGTGGGCGCCCCTGTGCGCAGGCAGACTTTGGCGCGATATCTTGACAGTGTCGCGTTGCTGGAACGGATGCATCGGCTGTTGCTGGATGTCATTAAGGACGAATTCGAGCGGCTCGGTATCGTCAATATCAACCCGGTTCAGGCGTTGTTGCTGTTCAACATCGGCGATCACGAAGTGACGGCGAGTGAACTGAAATCGCGCGGCTATTACCAAGGGTCGAACGTGTCCTACAACCTGAAGAAACTGGTTGAACTGGGGTATATGCACCACCAGCGCTGCGCGATCGACCGCCGCTCGGTCCGTGTGCGGCTGACACCGAAAGGGCAGGCCATCCGCAGCCGCGTGGCAGATCTGTTCGCCCGGCAGGCCGAACAGTTGGACGATGGCGGCATCATTGCATTCGCGACACTGGATGAAACCGTGCGCGCCTTGCGGCGTCTGGAACGCTTCTGGGGTGATCAGATACGCTATATCTACTAGCCCGCGCAGCGCAGGACCGGGCCGCGATCCTGCGCAGCATATCCAAGGATAACAGGGGGCTTGCGACCGAAACCGGGCGCAACGCGCCCTGACATATCTGCCGGTCTATACAGTCGGGGAATGGTGGGCGACCCTGGAATCGAACCAGGCGTGGGTCTCCCCGGCGGAGTTACAGTCCGCTGCCGCACCTTGCAGCTCGTCGCCCTCTGCGCGGTGGATTACGCGAGGTGCAGAAAGGCGTCAAGGGCGGAAATGGCGCTAAATCGAAAACTCCATCACCGTCTGTTTGGCCTTGTACTGCGGCAACCGCTTGCGCAAAGCTGTCGGCCAAGTTGCTGGATGGGGTGCGCGTGAAAAAGCCAAGCTGGGTCATCGAAAAAGAAAAGGCGCGCCGCGAGGGGCGTCAGGAAACCGTGTGGTTGTTTGGCCTTCATGCAGTGCGCGATGCCCTGATGAACCCAAGGCGCAAGAAGCTGACCCTGTTTCTGACGCGCAATGCCGAAAGCAAGCTGGCAGATGCGGTAGCGCAATCTGGCATAGAGGCGCAGATCGTTGATCCGCGCAAATTTCCTGCGCCGCTAGACCCCGGCGCCGTGCATCAGGGTGCCGCATTGGAAGTGCAACCGCTGGATTGGGGCCGCGTGCCAGAGATGTGCCGCCCTGAAGGGCGCGACCTTGTTGTCTTGCTTGACCATGTCAGCGACCCGCATAACGTGGGGGCGATCCTGCGCTCCGCCGAGGTGTTCGGGGCGCGTGCCGTGATTGCCACCCAGCGCCACGCGGCCCCGGAAACCGGGGCGCTGGCCAAAACCGCCAGTGGTGCGTTGGAACGCCAGCCCTATCTGCGCGTGCGCAATCTGGCAGAGGAAATGGTCGCACTTCAGCAGATGGGCTATATCCTGATCGGGCTGGATGGCGAGGGCGACCAAGATCTGGGTGCCGCGCTGGCAAGCCTGCCGCCCGGCCCGGTCGGGCTGGTGCTGGGGGCCGAAGGTCCGGGCCTGCGCGACAAGACCCGCGCAACCTGTGACATGATCGCGCGCATTCCGGCGGCGGGGGCGTTCGGATCGCTGAACGTGTCAAACGCGGCGGCGGTGTCGCTTTACGCCGTGCGCCATGGTGGTGGAGGCGGGTCATGAAATTTCTTGCCTTGGTTGCATGGCTTGCCTTGCTTGCGGGCTGCGCATCGCTCAGCGAAGAGGAATGCCTGGCGGGCGATTGGGGCGGCATCGGTCAGCGCGATGGGGCCGCTGGCCTTGTGGCTGAAACGCAATTCGCCCGGCATGTGAAAGCTTGCGCCGATACCGGCGTGAACCCTGCAAGGGCCGCATGGCAAGCGGGCTATGCGCGCGGGTTGCAAAGCTATTGCACGCCGCTTGGCGGTCTGGAAGAGGGGCTAGACGGGCGCGGCTATCGCAATGTGTGCCCCGCGGCGTCAGAGGCGGCCTTTCTGCGCGGCTTCCAGATCGGCCAAGACGATTACAAAGCCCGCGAGGATGTGCGCCGCGTGCAATCCAAGATTGCCAGCTTGCGCGCGCGCAATGCCGAGATAGTCGGCCTAATTACGGCAGAGGATTCCGGCTTGCAGGCAGATCTGCAAAACAACCAAGCCGAGCTTTTGCGCCTGCAACTGGAACTGGGCTTTGTCCGTGCGCAGGCGGCACGCACCCGCCGCGCGGTCGCAGAGTTCAGGGCAGGCTGACAGGCCTACGGTCGCCCATCGCAAGCCGACGCAGCACCAGCGGGTAAAGCTGGTGTTCCATAGGCAGGACGCGCGCGGCCAACTGCTCTGGGGTGTCGTCCGGCAAGACCGGCACCCGCGCTTGGCCAAGGATTGGCCCATCATCAAGCGCGGCGGTTACTTTATGCACCGTGCATCCGGCCTCGGTATCGCCTGCGGCGATGGCGCGGGCATGGGTGTTCAGCCCTTTGTATTTCGGCAAAAGCGATGGGTGGATGTTCAGCATCCGCCCTTCAAGGCCGCGCACGAAATCGGCGGTCAGCACGCGCATGAAGCCCGCCAGTGCGACTAGGTCGGGCTGTGCCGCCTGTAGCGGTTCAAGCAGCGCGGCCTCGAACGCCGCGCGGTCGCCCTTGAAGGGGCGGTGGTCCACGGCGGCGGTGGGAATGCCCATAGCCCGCGCCTTGGCCAAGCCACCCGCATCCGGGTCATTCGACAACACAAGACATGGCCGCGCCGGGTGGTCGCCGGTCATGGACTGCGCCAGCGCCACCATGTTCGAACCCGATCCAGAGATCAGGATGGCAACCTTCACGCCAGCGTTCCACTGTAGCGGATGCCCGCGCCTTGGGTCACATGGCCAAGGCGGCAGACACGTTCGCCCGCGTCGGTCAGCAGGGCGGTCAAGGCCTCTGCTTGTTCGGGGGCCACGATCAGCACCATGCCAATGCCCGCATTGAAGGTTTTCAGCATTTCAGCTTGTGCGATGCCGCCTTGCTGCGCCAGCCAGCCAAAGACCGGGGGCAGTGACCATGCGCCAAGGTCGATATCCGCGCCAAGGTCATCGGGCAAAATGCGCGGCAGGTTCTCGGTCAGCCCGCCGCCGGTGATATGCGCCAGCCCATGCACGCCACCCGCACGAATCGCGGCCAGCGCGGGTTTTACATACAGCCGCGTCGGGGCCAGCAGCGCCGCGCCAAGCGTGCCGTCGTCAAAGGGCGCGGGCACGTCCCAAGCCAACCCCGCATGTTCGACCACCTTGCGCACAAGGCTGTAGCCGTTCGAATGCACCCCGTCCGATTCCAGCCCCAGCAGCACATCGCCTGCGGCCACATTGGCGGGCAGGGCGGTGCCGCGTTCCATGGCCCCCACGGCAAAGCCGGCCAAGTCGAAATCTTCTGCCGCATACATGCCCGGCATTTCGGCGGTTTCGCCCCCGATCAGCGCGCAGCCCGACAGGCGGCAGCCTTCGGCAATGCCGTTGATGATGCGGGTGGCGGCGGGCACATCCAGCTTTCCAGTGGCGAAATAGTCCAGAAACAGCAGGGGTTCCGCGCCTTGGCAGACAAGGTCGTTCACGCACATGGCGACAAGGTCAATGCCGATCGTATCCAGATGCCCGGTATCGATGGCGATGCGCAGCTTGGTGCCGACCCCGTCGGTCGCGGCCACAAGGATGGGGTCGGTATAGCCCGCCGCTTTCAGGTCGAACAGCGCGCCAAAGCCGCCAAGCCCGGCCATGACACCGGGGCGCGTGGTGGCCTTTGCAGCGGGTTTGATCGCGTCTACCAGCGCATTGCCCGCGTCGATATCGACCCCGGCGGCTGCGTAGCTTAGCCCGTTTTTGCCTTCTGCCATGATGCGCGCGCTCCTGCCTAGCCATGCCATGGCGCGCGATACCCTGAATTTGCGGGCAGGGCAACATTGCCGGGGTTGAAGCTTAGGCTTAGAACATTACATCACATTGCGATAATAGAATATGAAAGGGATCACCCATGCCATCCGAATTGAAATCACCCATCGTGCGCGCCTTTTTCGACCGCCCGACGGGCAGCCTACAATATGTCTTTCATGACCCGGCGACCCTGCGCGCCGCAATCGTGGACCCGGTCTGGAACTACTTTCCCGAAGCAGGCGCGGTCAGCACCGAAAGCGCGGATGAGATTCTGGCCTATATTGCCGAGCAAGGCCTGACGGTCGATTGGGTTCTTGACACCCACCCCCATGCCGATCATTTCAGCGCAGGGCCGTATTTGAAGGAAAAGCTGGGCGCGCCGCATGGCATTGGCGAAAAGGTCACCGGCGTGCAGAAGCTTTGGTCAAAGATCTATCATCTGCCGGACCTGCCGACTGATGGCCGCCAGTGGGACCGGTTGTTTGCCGAAGGCGAAGAATTCATGGTGGGCACGATCCCGGTGAAGATCATGTTCTCGCCCGGTCATACGCTGGCGTCGGTCAGCTATGTCGCGGGCGACGCGGCTTTCGTGCATGACACGCTGATGATGCCAGACTCTGGCACCAGCCGTGCCGATTTTCCCGGCGGCAGCACCGAAGACCTGTGGAATTCCATCTGCGCGATTCTGGACCTGCCGCCGCAAACACGCCTGTTTATCGGGCATGACTACCCCGCTGCGGATGCTGCGCCGCGCTACATGGCAACGGTGGCAGAGCACCGCGCCAGCAACAAACATGTGAAAGACGGGATCAGCAAAGAAACCTTCATCCAAACGCGCGATGCCCGTGACCAGACCCTGAAACTGCCCGCGCGGATGCTAGAGGCGCTTCAGGTCAATATTCGTGGCGGGCGCTTGCCAGACCCAGAGGCGGATGGCCGCAGCTACCTGAAAAAACCCATTGGCCGGTTCGATCCGCGCTAATATCTAGCTGCTTGACGCGTAGACGCATTCTGCGTAGCAGACGGCATGGCGGGCCTGTAGCTCAATTGGTTAGAGCAGAGCGCTCATAACGCTTTGGTTGGGGGTTCGAGTCCCTCCGGGCCTACCACGCCATGCGCTTGTTTCCAAACAAGATATTCCTTTGCAAAGGGTCGCGCCATGCCTTGTGCCAGAATCAGGTCAAGACATGGCGAGGTCGCATCGATATCTGCAAAAAGCAGAACGGACGCTATTGCGCCGCTGTGGCGATGCCAGAGCGCGGGCATGCGTGCTTGATGTGCCGCGATGCAAGCTTATGCGTGAAACGCCTCTGACGGTGCTTCGGGCGGGCAGCGCGATAGGGTGCGCTGCACGTCAAGAGGGCGGGCGCGCTGATCTTGCCTGATCTGTGCGCAGAATTAGGGGCGTTCGCATATCATAAACTGCAAAGCCTATAGACGTTTTACGCAGCGCGCGCCATTCTTGTGCCGTGAGGGCAGGCGCAGACCGGTCCCATGCCTCTGGACGGGGCTCTGATATATCAGGGAGAAAACTCGCGTGACCAAATTGAGATTTGCTCTATCCGTTGCGGCGCTTGGCGCCGCGTCGCCTGCTTTTGCCGAAGGTGAACTGCGTCTGTTCATCTGGTCGGATTACATCACCGATGCAGCCATCGAACGGTTCGAAGCCGAAACCGGGATCGATGTGTCCATCGACGTGTATGACAGCAACGAAACGCTGGAAGCCCGTTTGCTGGCAGGGTCGAGCGGGTTTGACATTGTTGTGCCCACGGGGAATTTCATGGCGCGGCAGATCGCAGCCGGTGTGCACCAGCCGCTGAACAAAGATCTGCTGCCGAACATGACGAACATGGACCCGGCGCTGATGGAGCGCTCTGCCCGGTTTGATCCGAATAACGAGCATTCCACGATTTACATGTGGGGCACGACGGGGATCGGCTACAATATCGACGCCATCGCAGAGCGTCTGGGCGCGGATTACGAGGTCAATAGCTGGGATCTGGTGTTCAACCCCGAGACCGCGGCCAAAGTCGCCGATTGCGGCATCAGCTTCCTCGATTCTGCCGATGAAATGCTGCCGCCCGCGCTGGCCTATCTGGGCCTGAACCCGGAGTCGCGCGAAACGGCTGATCTGGAAGCGGCGGCAGAGCTTTTGTCCTCTGTGCGCGAACATGTGCGCTATTTCCATTCGTCGCAGTATATCTCTGACTTGGCCAATGGCGAAACCTGTGTCGCCGTGGGCTTTTCGGGTGACGTGTTCCAAGCTGCCGCGCGCGCCGAGGAAGCCGGGCAGGGCGTGAATGTGTGGTATGCCATCCCGCAAGAGGGGGCGCAGGTCTGGTTTGACATGTTGGTTGTTCCATCAGATGCGCGGAACGTGGAAAACGCGCATCGCTTCATCAATTACTTGATGGAACCCGACGTGATTGCCGAGATCACCAACTACGTTTGGTATGCGAACGCGAACCGCCCATCTTGGCCGATGGTGGACGAGGAAATCACCTCTGATCCGGCCATCTTCCCCACCGAAGACGTGATGGCGAAGCTGTTTACCTCGGTCACAGCCGATTCGCGCACCGACCGGACTATGACCCGTCTGTGGACCACGGTTCGCACCGGTCAATAAACGCTGATAGCCCCGCCCGGCAGCCCGGGCGGGGCCAATTCCGAAAGGCTCATCATGTCCAGTTCAGTCCAGCCCGCTCTGGCCGCCGACGCGCGCCCATGGACGAACCCCGATGCGACGCCGTTTATTTCGGTCAAGGGTGTGTCGAAGCGCTTCGGCCCTTTCACCGCCGTCAACGACGTGACGCTTGATATTTACCGGGGCGAGGTGTTCTGCCTTCTGGGCGGGTCTGGCTGCGGCAAGACAACGCTGTTGCGGATGTTGGCAGGGTTTGAAACCCCGACCGAGGGCAAGATCCTGATCGACGGCAAGGATATGGCCAATGTCCCCGCCGACCGTCGCCCCACCAATATGATGTTCCAGTCCTATGCGTTGTTTCCCCACATGACCGTGGAGAAGAACGTGGCCTATGGGTTGCTGCGCGAAGGCAAATCCAAGTCTGAGGCCATGGACCGCGTGGCACAAATGCTGAAATTGGTGAAACTGGAACCCTATGCCAGGCGCAAGCCGCATCAGCTATCGGGCGGCCAACGCCAGCGCGTGGCCTTGGCGCGGGCGCTGGTCAAGCAACCCAAGGTGCTGCTGCTGGATGAACCTTTGGGTGCCTTGGACAAGAAACTGCGCGAGGAAACCCAGTTCGAGTTGATCCGCATTCAAGAAACCTTGGGCGTGACCTTCATTGTCGTGACCCATGACCAAGAAGAGGCGATGACGCTCGCCACCCGTATCGGCGTTATGACCGAAGGGGAAATCCGCCAGATCGGCGAACCGCGCCAGATATATGAAACCCCAAACAGCCGCTTCGTGGCCGATTTTATCGGCTCTGTGAACCTGTTCGAGGGCCAGATCGCGTCGATAGAGGGCACGCAGGCCGCGGTTGAAACGGCTGATCTGGGCCGCGTCATCATCACCCCGCCATAGGGGATGAACGTTGGGCAGGCCGTGACGCTGGCCATTCGCCCCGAGCGCTTCACACTGTCGCGCATAGCGCCCGCTGAGGGCACAGTGAATACCACCCGCGCCATGGTGCGCGATGTGGGATATGGCGGGCATATCAGCAGCTACCGCCTGAAATTAGGCAATGGCCGCGTTGTGTCCGCCACGCAGTCGAACCGCCTGCGCGACGAAGACCCGATCACATGGGACGAGGAAATCTCGATCACCTTTCCGTCCTCTGTCGTGCGGGTGCTGACCCAATGAGCAACGGTGCGCTGGACGGCGCCGTGGGGGCAGGGCGCTTTGCGTTGCCCTTGCCTCTGAAAATCACTTTCGGATTGCTGATCCTTTTGGCCGCAGCGGGCGCTGCGCTATTGCCGCAAAACGCGGCGCTTCTGCTGGGCGGGCTGGTCGCCGCGGTGCTTGTGGCCTTCGGCTTGGGCCGCGCGGCGGGCGTAAGCGACCGCTGGCTGGTCATTGCCATTCCCATGCTGTGGCTGTTGGTCTTCTTCTTTGTGCCCTTCCTTGTTCTGGGGCGGATCAGCTTGTCGGAAGCCATGATCGCCCGCCCGCCTTATTCGCCGCTGTTCCTGCAAGGCGCGGATGGCTGGGACTACGCGGGCAGCTTCGGCAATTACCAATTCCTTACCGAAGACCCGCTTTATGCCAGCGCCTATTTCTCGTCCATCCGCATCGCTGCGATCTCGACCCTTCTGGCGCTGCTGATCGGCTACCCGCTGGCCTATTTCATCGCCCGCTCGCCAGAACCGCGCCGTTCGATCCTGCTTTTGCTGGTCATTCTGCCGTTCTGGACGTCCTTCCTGCTGCGCGTTTATGCGTGGATCGGACTGTTGCGGCGCGATGGGGTGATCAACGGCTTCCTGTTATGGACGGGGATCATCGACCAACCTCTGGTCATGCTTCAGACCGATTTCGCGGTCTATCTGGGCATCGTCTATACCTATTTGCCCTTCATGATCCTGCCGCTCTATGCAAACCTTGTGAAACTGGACGGCGCGCTTTTGGAAGCCGCATCTGACCTTGGTGCATCGCGTATCACAACCTTCTTCACCGTGACGCTGCCCTTGTCGCTGCCCGGCATCATCGCGGGTTCAATGCTGGTCTTTATTCCGGCCATCGGCGAATTTGTCATCCCCGCGCTGCTGGGCGGCCCCGATACGCTGATGATTGGCCGCGTCTTGTGGGATGAGTTCTTCTCGGCGCGCGATTGGCCCGTGGCCTCTGCGGTGGCGATTGTCATGCTGTTTCTGGTCGTTGTGCCCATCATGTGGCTGCAATCTGTGCAAACCCGGCAGGAGAGCGCGCCATGAGAGGATCGTGGTTCCTGCCCGTGGCGTCGTTTTTGGGGTTTGCGTTTCTTTACATCCCGATCCTGTCGTTGATTATCTATTCCTTCAACGACAGTCAGTTGGTCACGGTCTGGGGTGGGTTTTCGACTCGTTGGTATGGCGAATTGCTGAATGACGCGCAAATTTTGGGCGCGGCGTGGATCAGCCTGAAAGTGGGCCTGTTGTCCGCGACCATCGCCACCGTGATCGGAACTTTAGCCGCCTTCGTGCTGACCCGCTTTGGCCGCTTCCGGGGCCGCTTGCTGATGACGGGGATGGTGACAGCCCCGCTGGTCATGCCCGAAGTGCTGATCGGCCTGTCTTTGCTTTTGCTGTTCGTGTCGATGGAGCTGGCGCTGGGCTGGCCGTCAGAGCGCGGCATGGTCACGGTCGTGATCGCGCATTCGACCTTTTGCGCAGCCTATGTGGCCGTGATCGCGCAATCGCGCCTGCGCGACATGGATGACAGCTTGGAAGAAGCCGCGCGCGATCTGGGCGCAGGCCCCTTGCGGGTGTTCTTCGACATTACCATTCCAGTGATCGCGCCTGCACTGGTGTCGGGCTGGCTTTTGGCCTTCACATTGTCGCTGGATGATCTGGTCATCGCGTCTTTCGTGTCGGGGCCGGGGGCGTCGACCTTGCCGATGGTGATCTTTTCCAAGGTCCGGTTGGGCGTCAGCCCAGATGTGAACGCGTTGGCGACATTGATTATTCTGGTTGTCGCCATCGCGGTCAGCATCGCGGGTTGGGTGCTTTATCGTCAAGCGCGGCGCGGATAACCCGCGCGCTTGGCGCGAACCGCTACTGCGTAGAGATCTTAAGACAGCTTTCGTGGCAGAATTGCTGCCACATTGCGCGCGAGAACATCACATAAGACATTGATAATTTGGGGTAATATGCAGTCTCGAAGCCCCTTCGGGCCTGCCACCGTTACATGTTCGGATTATCGGTGGTGCGGGCGGCGGGACTTGAACCCGCACGAGCCAGGCTCGAGCGATTTTAAGTCGCTTGTGTCTACCATTCCACCACGCCCGCACGCGCCCTTTCCTAGGCAATGACCGGACAAACGCAAGCGGTTTTTGGCTTGCGGTATCTGCGGCCGTGAAATGGGCTTATGGTTCCGCGTTGCACACCGTCTGCCCCGGTCCTACCGGGTCAGCAATATCGCCGATATCGGCACCACTGCGACCTGATCAGCGCGTCCATCGCTGCGCCACATTTCCAGCGCTTCCATCGTGGCGTCGTTGGCCGCGTCGCCGAAGACGATGACTTCTCCGATCTGGCTGGCCTGAAACACCGCCCGGTCAAGGTAGCGGCGAATCGTGAAGGGGCTTTGATCCTCGTCATCAAGCACCCGGAACACCTGCGCATGGGGCACGCCTTCGCGGTCGGCGGCGCTGTCCACGCGCGACAACCCACCGGCAAAGCTGACTAACCCATGCCCATCGCGCGCGACCAGCGGCAGCACTTGGTCCGTCAGGTTGGTGTTGCGTGAAAACCCGCCGCGCGGCAGGTCCAGCACGCCCACCGCTTGCGGCAGGCTGTCGAACCATGCGCCGAAGGTGATGTCCAGATCTGTAGCTTGCGCGCCATCGGGCAGGCCATTTGCAAGGATCAACACCTCTTTTCCGGCCTCGCGATACAGATCTGCGGCTTCCGCTGCGCTGGGGTCCATCGGGTTCAGGGCGATCGTGACGGGCAGTTCCAGCGCCGCAAGGGCCCGGCGCAGCGGGGTTGGCAAACCCGGATCGTTCAGCACCACGGCCATCAGCGGCCCGTCGTCGAAAGTGCCGCTGAAACTGCTGTTGCGTTCCAGCGCGGTCGCGGGGGCTGGCGGGTCTTCGGGTTGGGGATCTGGTGCAGGCTCTGCGGCTGGCTGTCCGGGCATGCCGGTAATGCGGGTGCCGGGCAGGCCGGGTAGGTCTGCTGCGCTGTCTTCTGGGGCGGCCTGTGCCGCGTCCGGGGCGCTGGGCGGGGGCGGCAAAGGCTGATCGCGCGGCGGGACGGGCGCGTCTGGCAAGCCGCGCGTTGCCGCACGAAGGTCAGGGTCCGGCATTGAGGGGGGCGATGTGTCAGTCAGCGCCGCTGCGTTGTCGGATGCGGGCGCTTCCGTGTCAGCCATCTGGGGGGCAGGGGATGGGCTTGGGGGCGTCGTGTCCTGCGGCATCATCAACTCTGCGGGCAGGTCCGCAGGCGCAGGGTCCACCGTTGGCGCTTGCTCTGGCATCTCTGGCACGGGGTCTTGAACCGGGTCCGGCAACGCGAGCGGCGCAGTACTTGGTGCCGGGTCCATGGCAAATTCCGGTTCTGGCACAGGCGCGTCAGCTTCCGGTTCCGGCGCGTCAGCCTGTTCGGTGGTCTCAACCTCCGTGGGTTCCGGTTCGGGTGCAGGCGCGTCCGGGGGCGGTGCGGTTTGGGGTGCAGGATCTGCTGGCAGGGCTTCCGGGCTGGACGATGCCGGGATGCCGGATATGTCCCGAGAGACTGGCGGCGCGACAACAACGCTCCCGACAAAGCCAAGCGCGACCACTGCGCTGCCCAAAAGCCCCCCTGTCAGACCATTTAGCCGTATCATGCCACCTGCGCCCCCGACCATTACACTATTTGGTGTTTCCCATAATCACCCGCGCCTTGCAATGCATTGGCGTAGGCATGCTTGACCTTGGCGCTTCGGCAGGGGCATGTAGGGGCACGATTTGCCCATTCGCCCCGGAAAGGCGCGCCCATGCTGCTGCTGATAGATAATTACGACAGCTTCACCTATAATCTGGTCCATTATTTCGGAGAGTTGGGGGCCGATGTCACCGTTCACCGAAACGATGCGCTGGATGTGCAAGCGGCGATGGCGCTGAACCCGTCGGCGATCGTGCTGTCCCCCGGTCCGTGCGACCCGGACCAAGCGGGCATTTGCCTGCCGCTGACGCTGGCTGCGGCGGAAGCGCGCATTCCGCTGCTGGGGGTCTGCCTTGGGCATCAGACCATCGGGCAGGCCTTTGGCGGCAAGGTGGTGCGCGCGCCCGACATCGTGCATGGCAAACTGGGCGCGATGCATCATGCCGGGCAGGGCGTGTTTGCCGGTCTGCCCTCGCCGCTGATGGCCACGCGCTATCATTCATTGGTGGTCGAGCGTGACAGCCTGCCCGCGTGTCTGGAAATCACAAGCTGGCTGGAGGATGGCCTAATCATGGGGCTGCGGCACCTGGAATTGCCTATAGAAGGCGTGCAGTTCCACCCTGAAAGCATTCGCTCGGAACATGGTCACGCCATGCTGCGCAATTTTCTGGGCCGGGCGCAGGTGACGGCATGATGGCGGATCTTAAACCACTGATCGCCTTGGCCGCCGAGGGGCCGCTGACCCGCGCGCAGGCAGAAACCGCATTCAACCTGCTGTTTGAAGGGCAGGCCACGCCCGCGCAGATGGGCGGTTTCCTGATGGCGCTGCGCACCCGTGGAGAGGTCGTCGATGAATACGCCGCCGCCGCCAGCGTGATGCGCGCCAAATGCGTGGCCGTCCGCGCGCCCGCAGGCGCGATGGATATTGTCGGCACCGGCGGCGATGGCAAGGGCACGCTGAACATCTCGACCGCGACGGCCTTTGTCGTGGCAGGCGCAGGCGTGCCGGTGGCGAAACATGGCAATCGCAATCTGTCGTCCAAGTCCGGCGCGGCAGATGCGCTGGGTGCCTTGGGTATTGACGTCATGGTCGGGCCAGAGGTGGTTGAACGCGGGCTGGCAGAGGCCGGGATCGGTTTCATGATGGCGCCCATGCATCATCCGGCAATGCGCCATGTCGGCCCGGTGCGGATGGAATTGGGCACCCGCACCATCTTCAATATCCTTGGTCCCTTGACCAATCCGGCGGGCGTAACGCGGCAGTTGACCGGCGCGTTCAGCCCAGCCTTGTTGCGCCCCATGGCGCAGACATTGCAAGCATTGGGGTCCGACCGCGCATGGCTGGTGCATGGCGGCGACGGCACGGACGAGCTGTCGATCGCGGCCCCCTCACAGGTGGTGGCGCTGGAAGATGGCGCGCTGCGCGAGTTTACAGTGCACCCGCAAGATGCAGGTTTGCCCCTTCACCCGTTTGAGGACCTGATCGGCGGCAGCCCAGAGGCGAATGCACAGGAGCTGTCCGCGCTGTTGGAGGGGGACGGGCGGCCCGCCTATCGTGATGCCGTGTTGCTGAACACGGCCGCAGCACTTGTGGTGGCTCAAAAAGCAACAACCCTGCCCGAAGGGGTAGAGATGGCGCGCGCCAGTATCAACAGCGGTGCGGCGATGGGGGCGGTACAGGCTTTGGCCCGTGTCAGCCCTTCAAAAACCTGACCAAAGGAACGAAGATGGCCGACATTCTGGACAAGATCAAAACCTACAAACTGGAAGAGGTCGCCCATCGCAAGGCTGTCCGACCGACCTCTCGGGTCGAGGCGGCGGCAAAGGCGGCCAGCGCGCCGCGCGGGTTCGAAGCGGCATTGCGCGCGGCACAGGTCACGGGCTACGGGCTGATCGCGGAAATCAAGAAGGCCAGCCCGTCCAAGGGGCTGATCCGCCCCGATTTCGACCCGCCTGCCTTGGCGCAGGCCTATGCCAAAGGGGGCGCGACCTGCCTGAGCGTGCTGACAGATACGCCCAGCTTTCAGGGTGCCGATGATTTCCTTGTGCAAGCGCGCGCAGCCTGCGATTTGCCCGCGTTGCGCAAGGATTTCCTGTATGACACCTACCAAGTGTCCGAAGCTCGCGCGCTTGGGGCCGATTGCATCTTGATTATCATGGCCTCTGTCAGCGACGCGCAGGCGGCGGATCTGGAAGATGCAGCCTTTCACTGGGGCATGGATGTGCTGATCGAAGTGCATGACGCGCCCGAACTGGAGCGCGCGCTGCGCCTGAAATCGCCGCTTCTGGGGATCAATAACCGCAATCTGAAAACGTTCGAGGTCACGCTGGGGACCACGCGCGCGCTGGCCCCCATGGTGCCCGAAGACCGGTTGCTGGTCTGCGAAAGCGGGCTGTTCACCCCTGCCGATCTGGCCGAAATGGCCCGCACGGGAGCACGCAGCTTCCTGATTGGTGAAAGCCTGATGCGGCAAGATGATGTGGCCGCGGCCACCGCGACCCTCCTTGCCAACCCGGTTCTGGCAGAGGTGTGACATGGCTGACCTGACCCATTTCGACGCCCAAGGCCATGCCCATATGGTCGATGTCTCTGACAAGGCTGTGACCGCGCGCGTGGCCGTCGCCACCAGCGCGGTGCAGATGCAGCCCGACACGCTGGCGCTTGTCACCGAGCAGCGCGCCAAGAAGGGCGATGTTCTGGGCGTGGCGCGGTTGGCCGGGATCATGGGGGCAAAGCGCTGCGCCGATCTGATCCCGCTGTGCCACCCGTTGCCGATTACTAAGGTCGCGGTGGATCTGGACGTGGACGAAACCCTGCCGGGCATCCGTATTCGCGCCGAAGTGCGCACCACCGGCCAGACCGGGGTAGAGATGGAAGCCCTGACCGCCGCAACCGTCGCCGCGCTGACCGTCTATGACATGCTGAAAGCGGCGGAAAAATCCATGCGCATCCTCGACACGCAAGTGGTGCTGAAGGATGGCGGCAAATCCGGCCGGTATGAGGTGGGCGCATGATCTCTGTCGAAGAAGCGCTGGCGCAGATCTTTGCGCTGACCATGCCCTTGCCCACGGAAACCGTTCCATTGGCGCAGGCCGCGGGCCGCGTGTTGCGGGCCCCGCTATGCGCGGGGCGTGACCAGCCGCCTTTTGCCGCTTCGGCAATGGATGGCTATGCCGTGGCAGGGCCGGTTGGGCCGGGCCAGCGCTATCGCGTGACCGGCGAAGCGGCGGCGGGCCATATGTTTGCGGGCCATGTCGGACCGGGCGAAGCAGTGCGCATTTTCACCGGCGCGCCCGTGCCACCCGGCGCGACAGAGGTTGTGATACAGGAAGATGTGACGCGCGATGGCGACACGATCACCCTGCGGGACGCCTTGGGCCGCGGCCCGAATATCCGCCCGCAAGGGCAGGATTTTCGCGCAGGCGACCAGATCAGCGCGCCGCGCCGGTTGCGCGGGGTGGATCTGGGGCTGATCGCCGCGATGAATTGCGCCGAGGTGACAGTCACCCGCCGCCCCGATGTCGCGATTATCGCCACCGGGGATGAACTGGTCATGCCGGGCGAACAGCCGCGCGCCGATCAGATTATCGCGTCGAACGCCTTTGCCCTGAAAGCCATGGCCGAAGCCGAGGGCGCGACAGCCCGCATTCTGCCCATCGCCCGCGATACCGAAGCCAGCCTGCGCGCGGTGTTCGACCTTGCCCAAGGCGCTGATGTGATCGTAACGATCGGCGGCGCTTCTGTAGGCGATCACGATCTGGTCGGGCCGGTGGCCGATGCTATGGGGGCCACCCGCGCGTTCTACAAGGTCGCGCTGCGCCCCGGCAAACCGCTTATGGCCGGACAGCTTGGGTCGGCGCTGCTGCTGGGTCTGCCCGGCAATCCGGTGTCTTCCATCGTCTGCGGGTATCTGTTCTTGCGGCCTGCGCTGCGGGCAATGCAGGGCTTGGGGCATTATCCGCTGCCAACCAATAGCGCCGCCTTGGGTTGCGACCTGCCGCAGAACGGCCCGCGCGCGCATTACATGCGGGCCACGCTTGGCCCCGGCGGCACGATCACCCCGGTCAGCAGCCAAGACAGCGCGTTGTTGTCACTTCTGGCGCTGTCCAACGCGCTGTTGGTGCGCCCGGCCCATGATGGGCCGCGCAAGGCAGGTGAACAAATGCGGTATATCGCGCTTGACCTGTGAGCGGAACAGAGTTAGAACATAGGACAGGTGGGCCAAGTCGAAAGGCAGCGCAATGCTGACACGCAAGCAAATCGAACTGCTCAAGCTGATCCACACGCGGATGGAGAAAGAGGGCGTTGCGCCCTCTTTTGACGAGATGAAGGACGCGCTTGATCTGCGATCCAAATCGGGAATTCACCGTCTTATCACCGCCTTGGAAGAGCGTGGGTTCATTCGCCGCCTGCCGCATCGGGCGCGGGCGATCGAAGTGCTGAAATTGCCAGATGCCTTGGGCAAAGCGGGGTTCGAAGCGCAGGTAATCGACGGGGGCGCGCCGGCGAAACCCACGCCCCCCGCACAATCCATGGCCGTGGAAGCGGCGGCGCTGACATTGTCGGTCATGGGCCGGATTGCTGCTGGCACACCGATAGAAGCGATCAGCGAACCGATGCGCGACATTGCTGTGCCGGGTGCCATGCTGTCGGGGCGGGGTGAACATTACGCGCTGGAAGTGCAGGGCGATTCCATGATCGACCTTGGCATAAATGACGGCGACATTGTCGTGATTCGGCAACAAACCAGTGCTGATAATGGCGACATTGTCGTCGCGCTTGTGGATGATCATGAAGCGACCTTGAAGCGCTTCCGCAAGGTTGAAGGCATGATCGCGCTGGAAGCGGCGAACCCGGCTTATGAAACGCGCCTGCTGCCTGCGGCGCGCGTCAAGGTGCAGGGGCGGCTTGTCGGACTGATTCGCAGTTACTGATGAACTAGGGGGCGCTCGCGCCCCCTCTTGGGCTGCGCCCAATTCACCCCCTGAGGATATTTTTGCAAGAATGAAACGAAGAGGGGGGTCTTCGTTTCATGGGTGCGCGACAGGAGTGGTTGGCGTCTATCAAGGGAACGCGGGGAGGTCGTGATTTGCGCAGCGCTCGCGCAGGGGGCCTATGTCGCTACACCAGCATTTCCTTGGTCGCGGTCAGCTTCACATCCGGATAGTCCCGCGCGACGCGGTCAATATCCCATTGCAAGCGGGTCATGAAAACAGGGTCGCCGTCGCTATCTGTTGCCATATGCTGCTTGTTGGCAGCAGCGAAGGCATCGACCGCCGCTTGAGAGCCTTGAACCCAGCGGGCAGAGGTGAATTGCGTCGGCTCAAACCGCACGGGCAGGCCGTATTCCAGTTCAATCCGGCTGGCGAGAACTTCGAACTGCAACTGCCCGACGACGCCGACCACAAAGCCCGACCCGAAAGCGGGCTTGAACACTTTAGCAGCCCCCTCTTCGGCGAATTGCAACAGTGCCTTGTCCAGATGCTTGGCCTTCAGCGGGTCGCCCGCGCGGCAAGCCTGCAAGAGTTCAGGCGCGAAGGACGGAATGCCGGTGAAGCGCAAGGCCTCGCCTTCGGTCAGCGCGTCGCCAATCCGCAACTGCCCGTGGTTAGGGATGCCGATGATGTCGCCCGCCCAAGCCTCTTCCGTTACTTCGCGGTCGGCGGCCAGAAACAGCACCGGGTTGGCGACCGCCATCTGCTTTTTCGACCGCACATGCAGCAGTTTCATGCCGCGCTCGAAATGCCCCGAGGCCAGACGCACAAAGGCCACGCGGTCGCGGTGCTTCGGGTCCATATTGGCCTGAACCTTGAACACGAAGCCCGTGACCTTGGGTTCTTCGGGGGCAACCTCGCGCGATTCAGCGCGCAGGACCTGCGGCGCGGGCGCATAATCAGCGATCCCGTCCATCAGTTCTTTCACTCCGAAGGAATTGATTGCAGAGCCGAACCAGATGGGCGACAGATGTCCCTCGAGCACCGATTTCGGGTCCAAGGGCGGCAGCAATTCGCGCGCCATTGCGACTTCTTCGCGCAAGGCGGCCAATTGCGCGGCGGGCACATGTTGCTCCATCAACGGATCGTCAAGCCCGTTCAAAACGACGCTTTCGCCCCGCTTGTTGCGGTCGGCGCGGTCCATCAGTTCCAGCCGGTCGTTGATCAGGTCGTAACAGCCGATGAAATCCGCCCCCATGCCGATAGGCCAGCTTGCCGGGGTCACGTCAATCGCAAGGTTTTGCTGGATTTCGTCGATGATATCGAAGGTATCGCGGCTTTCGCGGTCCATCTTGTTGCAAAAGGTCAAGATGGGCAGGTCGCGCAGGCGGCAGACTTCGAACAGCTTGCGGGTTTGGGATTCGACCCCTTTGGCACCATCAATCACCATGATCGCGGCATCGACGGCGGTCAGGGTGCGATAGGTGTCTTCGGAGAAATCCGAGTGGCCGGGCGTGTCGACCAGATTGTAGCGGTACTTCGCGAAATCGAAGGACATGGCAGAGGCCGAGACCGAGATGCCCCGGTCCTTTTCCATCTGCATGAAATCCGACCGCGTGCGCCGTGCTTCGCCCTTGGCGCGCACTTGCCCCGCCATCTGGATCGCGCCGCCAAATAGCAAGAACTTTTCGGTCAGCGTGGTCTTGCCCGCATCGGGGTGCGAGATGATCGCAAAGGTGCGGCGCCGCGCAATTTCGGGCGGCAATTCGGGGCGATTTGTGTTCTGATCCAGCATATCCCGCGCATAGCGCGGGCCGCGCGCCAAGACAAGCTACCGCGCGCAATCGCGGCAAAAGGGCGTGGCGGGCAGCAGGTCCAGCCGCGCATCGCTTATCTCTGCCCCGCAGCGGACGCAGGATCCGTAATCGCCTGCCGCCATCCGCGAGAGCGCGCCGTCGATCATGCGCAATTCGGCTTGGGCGGATAGGCCCAAAGCTTCCATCGCTTCATCTTGTTCATGTTCGGTGGCGTTTTCTTCCCAGTCGGGGTCGCCATGGCTGTCGAGTTCGGCATCAAGCATCCGCATGCGCGCAATCAGTTCAGCGCGGCGGGTTTCAAGCTGGGCGGTGCGGTTGGTGAAATCGCGCATGTGGTGTCCTCCATAGGCCGCGCCATGGTGCCGCCTTTGCGCAAAGCTGTCCTTGATCCGGGTCAAATCCCTCTTTCGCGCGGCGCAGGTGCGGGCTATGACGGGACCATGTTGAAAACCCGTGTCATTCCCTGTCTGGACGTGGCCGATGGCCGTGTTGTCAAAGGCGTCAATTTCGTGGACCTGCGCGATGCGGGCGACCCGGTGGAAGCCGCGCGCGCCTATGATGCGGCGGGCGCGGATGAGCTGTGCTTTCTGGACATTCACGCCACGCATGAAAACCGCGGCACGATGTTTGATCTGGTCACGCGCACGGCAGAGCAGTGTTTCATGCCGCTGACCGTGGGCGGGGGCGTGCGCACGCCGGAAGATGTGCGCGCGTTGCTATTGGCCGGGGCCGACAAGGTCAGCTTCAATTCCGCCGCCGTGGCCGACCCGGATGTGGTGGCGCGCGCGGCTGATCGCTTTGGCAGCCAGTGCATTGTGGTGGCGATAGATGCCAAAACCGTCAGCCCCGGAAAGTGGGAGATTTTCACCCATGGCGGGCGCAAGCCTACGGGCATAGACGCGGTGGCGTTTGCCCGCACCGTGGCGGCCAAGGGGGCGGGAGAGATTTTGCTAACCAGCATGGACCGCGACGGCACGCGGGCGGGGTTCAACCTGCCCCTGACCCGCGCGATTGTCGATGCGGTGGGGGTGCCTGTCATTGCCTCTGGCGGGGTGGGCACGCTGGATCATCTGGTAGAGGGCGTGACCGAGGGTGGCGCAAGTGCGGTTCTGGCCGCGAGCATCTTCCATTTCGGTGAGTTCACCATCGGGCAGGCCAAGGAACACATGGCCGCCGCTGGCATTCCCATGAGGCTGGCATGAGCGCGTTGGACCAGTTGGCCGCGACCATCGCGGCGCGCAAAGGGGCCGACCCGGATGGGTCATGGACCGCGAAACTACTGGCAAAAGGCCCTGAGAAATGCGCCGAAAAGTTCGGCGAAGAAGCGATTGAGGCCGTGATCGAAGCGGTCAAGGGCGACCCTGCGCGCCTGACCGCGGAAGCGGCGGATGTGATCTATCACCTGCTGGTGATGTGCGCTGCGCGCGATGTGTCTTTGGCAGATATCGAAGCGGAACTCTCCCGCCGCGCAGGCACATCCGGGCTGGATGAGAAAGCCGCGCGCAAGGGCTGAGGCTTGCCAAGTTGCCTGCTTGGGCGTAGACCGCTCACATGTTAACTAAATGGGGCGGGCCGAGGCATGACCGACTGGCTTCTATCGCTGGTAGGCACACCCGAGGGTGCGCAATTGGCGACCATCCTCGCGCTTGTTTCCGCTGTATCGCATGCAACTTTCGGGGCGCTGCAAAAAGGCGCGCATGACCCATGGCTGACGCGCGGCGCGATTGACGGGGCGACGGTGGCCCTGTCACTGCCCTTGGTGGTTTTCTGGGCCGGAATGCCCCCGCCCCAGATGTGGCCGGTCCTGCTGGGCGTGGTCGTGGTGCATTTTTTCTACAAGCTGACCATGGCGCTGGCCTATCAGCGCGCGGCCTATACGGTGGTATATCCCGTGGTGCGCGGCACCGGGCCGATTGTGACCGTTCTGGCCGCGATGGTGGTGTTCAATGAAAGCTATGGCCCCGTGCAATGGCTGGGTGTGGGGCTTTTGTCGGGCGGCATTTTGCTTCTTGCGCTGCGCAACCTGTCGGAAGAAACACTGGACCTGCGCGCGCTGAAACTGGGATTACTTTGGGCCATGATGGGCGGCGCATTGGTCGCGGCCTACACCACCTATGATGCATGGGCGATCCGGCTGTCGGGCGACCCGTTGCGCTTTCTGGTGTGGTTTTTCCTGTTCAGCTCGATCGATTTCGCGATCATCGGCTGGTGGCGGTATCGTCGGATGGCCGATGCGCCTGCGCCTTGGCCCTTGGCGCTGCGCGGCGCTTCCGGGGCGGTCATTGCCTATGTCAGCTTTGGCGGTGTCATGCTGGCCACATTGGTGGGCCGCGTGGGCGAATCGGCAGTGCTGCGCGAAACCTCGACCGTGTTTGCCGCGCTGATCGGCTGGTTCATTTTGAAAGAGCGCGTCGGCCCACGCAAATTGGCGCTGATGGTGCTGATCGCACTGGGCGCGGTGCTGGTGCAACTGGGTGGGCGTTAGGGCTTAGAACCGCTCGGCCCGCAACACTTGTGCATCGGTCACGCAGACCACGCCAATATGGCGTTTCACGACGCTAAAGGCCGCATCCAGCAGCGGGTCCAGCTTTTCGGGGCGCACAAGGCAGACAACCTGCACCATGCCGGTGCCGCGGCTGATTTGGCCCTCCCGGCTCCATGTGCCGGACCGGCCAGAGCCGCCTTGCACCGGAAGCACCGACCAGCCGGTGACATCAGCCTTTTCCAGCGCATCGGTCAGGCGGTTGAGCATGACCTGCTCGATGGTGATTTCGACCCGTTTTGCGAGATGTGTCTGCATGTCACGATCCTGTAAGGCTTTGGGCGATGGTCAGATAAAGCGGTATGCCCAGCACCAAGTTGAACGGGAATGTCACCGCCAGCGCAAGGGTCAGATAGATTGACGGGTTCGCTTGCGGCACGGCCACCCGCATAGCCGCTGGCACCGCGATGTAGGATGCCGAGGCTGCAAGCGTCATCATCAGCATGGTCCCGCCCGTTGACAGCCCAACCAGAAGCGCGGCCAACAAGCCGGCTGTGGCACCGACCAATGGCATGAGCAGACCAAACGCAAGGGCGCCGCGGTCCAGAACGCCCGCTTGCCGCAAGCCGCGCCCCGCGATCAGACCCATATCCAGCAGGAAGATGCACAACACCCCCTGAAAGGGCGAGACGATGAACGATTCAATCCGCGCCAGCCCATCCGTTCCGGTTGCGATCCCGATGGCGAAGGCCCCCAGCAGCAGCACGATGGACCCGTTCAGCAGGATTTCGCGCCACAGGTCCGCGTTCATCTCGGTTTCTTCCGAACCTTTGGAGATAAGCCAAAGCGCAGACAGAATGGCGGGCGCTTCCATCGCGGCAGCGACCGCGACCATATAGCCTTCCGAGGCGATGCCCGCATCTTTCAGAACCGACGTGCCCGCCACGAAGGTCACGATGGAAATAGACCCGTAATGCCCCGCAACTGCCGCCGCATCGGTGCGTGACATGCCCGACAAGAACCGCAGCAAAACAAAGCCGATCAGCGGCAGCGCGAAGGACAGCGCCACCCCGGCCAGCAGGCTAAGCCCAAGGGTCAGGTCAATCCCGTGTTCGGCAAGGCTGACGCCGCCTTTGAACCCGATGGCGAATAGCAGGTAGATCGAAATGCCCTTCGCCACGGCTTCGGGAACGGACAAGTCCGATCTGGCAAGCGCGGCCGCGACCCCCAACACGAATGACAACACGATGGGCGACAAAAGATTGGCAAGCGCCAAGTCGAGCATGTGGCAGGCCCTTTCACAACACGATTGCGGGACGGGTTACGACATTCAAACCGTTGTCACAATCATTCTGTGGCGTGTTTGCGCCCGAACCGCCGGTGGGCGGGCGTTAGGCCGCACTGCCGCCCACGGTCAGACCGCCGATCATCAGGGTTGGTTGGCCCACGCCCACGGGCACCCATTGCCCGGCCTTGCCGCAGGTGCCGATGCCGGGGTCCAGTTGCAGATCATTGCCCACTCCGCGGATTTTCGTCAGCGCCGTTGCGCCGTCGCCGATCAGCGTGGCGCCCTTGATGGGGGCGCCGACCTTGCCGTTTTGCACGCGATACGCCTCGGTGCAGGAAAACACGAATTTGCCATTTGTGATGTCCACCTGTCCGCCGCCGAAGCCCACGGCATAGATGCCATCTTTCAGCCCCGCCAGAATATCTGCCGGATCGCTGTCGCCTGCCTGCATATAGGTGTTGGTCATACGCGGCATGGGGGCGTGTTCATAGCTTTCGCGCCGCCCATTGCCGGTGGGGGCCACGCCCATCAGCCGCGCATTCTGACGGTCCTGCATGTAGCCGACCAGTTTGCCGTCCTCTATCAATACGTTGCGGGCCGATGGTGTGCCTTCGTCGTCAATGGTCAGCGACCCGCGCCGGTCGGGCAGGGTGCCGTCATCCAGCACGGTCACGCCGGGGGCGGCAATCTGCTGGCCCATCAGCCCGGCAAAGGCGGAACTGCCCTTGCGGTTGAAATCGCCCTCCAGCCCGTGGCCGATGGCTTCGTGCAGCAGGATGCCGGGCCAGCCTGGGCCAAGGACCACATCCATCACACCTGCCGGGGCAGGGTCTGCACGCAAGTTGACCAGCGCGATGCGCAACGCTTCATTCGCGACGGGTTGCCAGTGGTCGCGCGCGATCAGCGCTGACAGTTCCGCGCGGCCACCACCGCCCATACCGCCCGATTCGCGCCGCCCGTCTTCTTCCACGATGACCGATATGTTCAGCCGAGCCATGGGCCGCGCATCGCGCAGGCGCAGGCCTTCGGGGCGCAGGATTTCGATTTCTTGGCGTGTGGCGGCCAGTGCGACCGACACCTGCACCACGCGCGGATCGGCGGCGCGCAAATAGTCGTCAATCTCGCGCAACAGGTCGATCTTTGCGGCAAACGCCACTTCCGACACCGGGTCAATGTCGCGATACAGGCGTTGGTTGGTCGGTTGCGGCGCATCTGCCAGCGTGCCGCCGCCCGCACCCACCGCCAGCCGCGCGGTCTGGCCCGCACGGCGCAGCGCTTCAATGGTCATATGGGTGCTGTGGGCGTAACCCGTCACCTCGCCGCGCACGGCGCGCAGCCCGAACCCCTCGGCAGCATTGTAGCTGGCCGATTTCACACGCCCATCATCAAAACTGACCGATTCGGACAAGCGGCGTTCCAAGAACAGTTCGCCATCATCGGCCCCGTCGGTTGCGGCACGCAATTCGGCCAAGGCCTGCCCCTCGTCCATGAAGGTCTCGAAAGGGCGGAACTCGGTCTGGGTCATATCGGCCTCTGGTGGTTGTTTCGGGGGTTATGCCGCGTTGCGGCGTGTTCTGCGCGACCTGTCTTTGACATAGATCAATAAATAACAATGTGTCGCATCAGTTTTGCTTGTTCTGAGATGTGTAATATGGTTTTACAAGTGGCAAAGCTCAACGGAATTCCATGGCATACAGCCAGACGTGTGACCATGCCGGACAGAACGCGGCGAAAAGCCGCACAAAAAACGGGAACCGACAATGCGCCTATTTTCCGCCATGACAGCCTCTGCTGTCGCAGCCGCAACAAGCCTGTTTGCGACGATCGCCCTTGCCGATGACCAGTTGCCGGAATTGCCGGTGCGTGGGGCGCCGGTTGCAGGCGGCACCGCGCTGCAAGACCCGGCATCTTCGGTGGCTTCGGGCGTTGTTTTCCTGGACAATCTTCTGCTGTGGATCATCGTGCCGATCACGATTTTCGTGACCGCGCTGCTGATATGGGTCATCGTGTTCCACAACCGTCGTGCCAACCCAGAGCCGGCAAAATTTACCCATAATTCGCCGTTGGAAGTGGCTTGGACCGCGATTCCGGCGCTTATTCTGCTGGTCATTGCTTTCTTCAGCTTTCCGGCGCTGCGCTACGAGCAAACGATGCCAGAGGCCGATGTGACCATCAAAACCACCGGGTTCCAGTGGTATTGGGGTTACGAGTATGTCGATCATGATGTCGAGTTCTCCAGCTTCATGCTGCAACGCGAAGAACTGGAAGATTACGGATACACCCAAGACCTGTATTTGCTGGCCACTGACACCGCGATGGTCGTGCCTGTTGGCAAGGATATCGTCGTGCAAGTTACGGCTGCGGATGTGATCCATTCTTGGGCGATCCCGGCTTTCGGGGTCAAGCAAGATGGCGTGCCCGGGCGGTTGGCGGAACTTTGGTTCAACGTCGAGGAAGAGGGCGTTTATTTCGGCCAGTGTTCCGAACTCTGCGGCATAAACCATGCCTATATGCCGATCACTGTCAAAGCGGTCAGCGAAGAGGAATATGTCGCCTGGCTGGAACGTCAGGGCGCGCAGTTTGCCGAAGGGTCGTGGGAAGCGGATGTGCGGGATCGCGTTCAGCTTGCGACCGCCGACTAAACCCGCGCCAGCCAGTCCCGACCGGATAGCCTTATGACCGATATTCGCGCAGATTTCACCAAGACCGGCCCGTCAGAGGCCGAGTTCGGCGATTATGTCGCGCTGCTGAAGCCGCGCGTCATGACGCTGGTTGTGTTTACCGCGCTGAGTGGCTTGCTAGTCGCGCCCGGTGGCATCCACCCGGTCGAGGGGTTGGCGGCGATCATCTTCATCGCCTTGGGCGGCGGCGCATCTGGTGCGCTGAACATGTGGTGGGACGCCGATATTGACGCGGTCATGAAGCGCACCGCCAAGCGCCCCATCCCGTCCGGCAAGGTCACAGAGGGCGAGGCGCTGGCAATTGGCGTGACCCTGTCCGCGATTTCAGTCATCATGCTATGGCTGGCCACGAACGCCCTTGCGGGGGCGCTGCTGGCCTTCACGATCTTCTTTTATGTCGTGATCTATTCCATGTGGCTGAAGCGTGCGACGCCGCAGAACATTGTGATCGGTGGCGCAGCAGGTGCCTTTCCCCCGATGATCGGCTGGGCGGCTGTGACCGGTAGTGTGAGCGTTGAAGCCTGCCTTATGTTCTTGCTGATCTTCATGTGGACGCCGCCGCATTTCTGGGCGTTGGCGTTGTTCATGAAATCGGACTACCATGTGGCCAAGGTGCCGATGTTGACCGTCACGCATGGCCGTCGCGCGACCCGCGCTCATATTCTGGTTTACACGGTTGCGCTTTTGCCGGTGGCGGTCGCGACCGGGCTGACCAGCATTGGTGGCCCCGTCTACATGGCGGCGGCGATCTGGCTGAGCTTTGGTTTCCTGCAAGGCGCTTGGGCGATATGGAAGCGCGACGAAGTTGTCGCAGAAGCCGACAATTACGCGACCGAAAAGCGGGTTTTCCGCTTCTCGCTGTCCTATCTGTTTGTTCTGTTCGGCGCCTTGATTGCCGAAGCGGCCCTACGTAACCTGCCCGCCTATGCTGAATTTGCGGCTCGGTTCAACCTGATGGAGATGCTCTGATGGCAATTGCCCGCGAACATCCGCTGCACAAGCGCCGCTTTGGCCGCAATGCCGGGCTGGCCTTGGTGCTGCTGGCCTTCATTGCGCTGGTGTTTGGATTGACGATTGCGAAGGTCTCGGGCGGCGGCACGCTAGAGGCGTTCGACCACACCTATCGCCCGGCGCTTGACCCGGCGACCCAAATCCCGGTGGAGGAGTGATGTCTGTGCTCACCAACCTGACCGGCAAACAGAAAACGCTGGTGCAGACACTGGCCGTTGTCACCTTCATGGCGGGTTTGGGCTGGGCCTCTGTTCCGCTTTACGATCTGTTCTGCCGCGTGACCGGCTATGGCGGCACCACCAGCACAGCGGCCACTGCGGGCGATGTCATCCTTGACCAGACCATACGCGTGCGTTTTGACTCTTCGGTGGAGCGCGATTTCCCTTGGGCTTTCAAACCGGTGGAGCGCACGACAGAACTGCGCATCGGCGAAACCGGTCTGGCGTTCTACGAGGCGCATAACCCGACCGATCAGCCCATCGCCGGCACGGCTAGCTATAACGTGACACCCTACGAAGCCGGGCGCTTTTTCACCAAGATCGACTGTTTTTGCTTCGAATTGCAGGTGCTGCAACCGGGTGAAACCGTTCTTATGCCTGTTACCTATTTCGTAGATCCCGAAATCGTTGACGACCGCGACGCGAAATCGGTGCATACGATCACCCTGTCTTATACTTTCCACGCGACCGACATTCCCGAGGATTACTCCCCGGCAGACGTCGTGACCAACTAAGCCAAGCTGACACGAGATCAGTCCAAAACCCGAGGGAACTGCTGACAATGGCCCACGCAAAAAACCACGATTACCACGTTCTTCCCCCATCCATCTGGCCTTTCGCGGCCGCTGTCTCGGGCTTCATCATGCTGTTCGGCGCGGTGTTGTGGATGCATGACAACGGCCCATGGCTGTTCCTGATGGGGTTGGCCGGTGTTTTGTATGTCATGTTCGAATGGTGGAAGGATGTGATCGTCGAAAGCCATGCGGGCGACCATACCCCGGTCGTGGTGATTGGCCTGCGCTATGGTTTCATCCTGTTCATCATGTCGGAAGTGATGTTCTTTGCGGCTTGGTTCTGGAGCTTCTTCAAGCACGCGATGTATCCGATGTATGAATACATCGGGACGGAATATGTGCAGCCCTACATCTACGCGATCAACGCATTCGAATTGCCGCTGATCAACACGCTGGTTCTGCTGTTGTCTGGCTGCGCGGTGACTTGGGCACACCATGAGCTTGTCCATGGCGGAAGCCGTAAGAATGTTGAACTGGGCTTGATGCTGGGGGTCGTGCTGGGCGTGGCATTTACCTTCCTTCAGGCCTATGAATACGCCTATTTGGTCAACCATCGTGACTACACATTCGCAGGCGACGTTTTCTTCGCGAATTTCTTCATGGCCACCGGGTTCCACGGCTTCCACGTTATTGTGGGGACGATCTTCTTGGCCATCTGCTGGTTCCGCGTGCGCGCGGGCCATTTCACCGCAGAGCGCCATGTGGGTTTCGAGGCCGCTGCATGGTATTGGCATTTTGTCGATGTGGTCTGGTTGTTCCTGTTCTTCGCCGTGTATATCTGGGGCATGTAAGCCTGACCAAATCGTAGCTACGGACAAGCGCGGGCCTTCGGGCGCGCGCTTTTCCATTGTCCATTGCCGGAGAATGCCGTGACCCGTCGCTTGATCCTGCCTGCCCTGTTCGGCCTGATCGGGACCGCAATCCTGCTGTCGCTGGGGCTGTGGCAACTGGACCGCGCCGACCAGAAATCTGCCTTGATTGCCGATATGCAAGCGCGTCTGGTGGGCGCACCCGGCGGCTTGCCCGATGACCCCGCGCCACAGGCCGACAATTACCGCCCCGTTCGCGTAGAGGGCGCGTTTGACCCCGCACAGACCTTCGTTCTGTCGGCGGTCAAGGGGCAGGGGCCGGGCTTTCGGGTGATCGGCGGATTTCGCACCACCGACGGACGGCGCATTTTGGTGGATCGCGGTTTCGTGCCCGAACAAGCGCGCGCGGACCTGCCCGCCCCAGAGACCACGCCGCAAACCCTGACCGGCAACCTGCAATGGCCCGCTGATGCGGATCGTTTTACGCCAGATTATGACCCTGCACGCGATATGTTCTTTTCCCGCGACGTGCCCCCATTGGCGGCATTCCTGAACACAGAGCCGGTCATGCTGGTCCTGCGCGCCAGCGAACCGCCGCATCCGCTTATCCAGCCCATGCCGGTAGACGAGGTGTCGATCCCCGACAACCACTTGGGCTACGCGGTGCAATGGTTTCTGATGGCGCTTGCTTGGGCGGGGATGACAGTTTTCTTTCTGTGGCGTATCAGGGCGCAACGCGACTGAGGATCGGTTCTGACATGCAGTATATCTCTACCCGTGGCACGGCCCCTGTGCTGGATTTTGAAGCGACCATGCTGACAGGGCTGGCCCGCGATGGGGGCCTCTATCTGCCCGACCATGTGCCGCCGATGAAAATGTCGGAAATCGCCAGCCTTGCAGGGCTAAGCTATGAAGAACAGGCATTTCTTGTCATGCGCCCCTTCATTGGCAGCGCGTTCAGCGACGACGAATTCCGCGAGATCATTGCCCGCGCCTATGCAGGTTTTGGCCACCCGGCCCGTGCGCCGCTGAAACAACTGGCGCCCAATCACTTCCTGTTGGAACTGTTCCACGGGCCGACGCTGGCGTTCAAGGATTTCGCCATGCAATTGATCGGGCAGTTGTTCCAAGCCGCGCTCAAGCGGTCAGGGCAGCGCGTGACCATCGTCGGCGCGACGTCTGGCGATACCGGGTCGGCGGCGATAGAGGCGTTTCGCGGGCTGGACAACGTGGATGTGTTCATCCTGTATCCGCATGGCCGCGTGTCCGATGTGCAGCGCCGCCAGATGACCACCCCGTCCGAAGCGAACGTTCACGCGCTGGCCGTCGATGGCGATTTCGACATTTGCCAAGCGCTGGTCAAGGACATGTTCAACGATTTCACCTTCCGGGATGAGGTTGGGCTGGCCGGTGTCAACAGCATCAACTGGGCGCGGGTTCTGGCGCAGGTGGTCTATTATTTCTCTGCTGCTGTCACGCTTGGCGCGCCGCACCGCCCTGTCAGCTTTACCGTGCCCACGGGCAATTTCGGCGATATTTTCGCGGGCTACATCGCCCGCGCCATGGGTCTGCCGATTGAAAAGCTGGTGATCGCCACCAACCAGAACGACATCCTTCACCGGGCCTTGGCCACGGGGGGCTATGAGACTGACGGTGTCAAACCCTCGATCAGCCCGTCGATGGATATTCAGGTCAGTTCCAATTTCGAGCGCGCGCTGTTTGACGCCTATAACCGCGACGGCGCCGCCGTGGCGCAGCTGATGGATGAGCTGAAATCGGGTGGCGGGTTCCAGATCAGCCAAGGGGCGTTGCAGTTTTTGCGCGAAACCTTCGCCTCTGGTCGCGCCTCGGAAGACGAGACCATGGCCACCATCACCCGCACCGCAAAGGAAACCGCCGAAGTGCTGTGCCCGCATTCCGCCGTGGGCGTTCATGTGGCCGAAGCACATCTGTCGGCCACGCCCATGGTCACGCTGGCCACGGCGCACCCTGCCAAGTTTCCCGACGCGGTGGAACAAGCCACCGGCACGCGCCCCGCGCTGCCGGGCCGCATGGCCGACCTGTTCGACCGTCCCGAACGTGTGACCCGCCTGCCAAACGACCTTGCCGCCATAGAGGCCCATATCCGCGAGAACCGCACTGCATGACCATCCAGACCACGACCCTGCCGAACGGCTTTCGCATTGTTACTGAACATATGCCCACGCTGGAATCCGCCGCCGTTGGGCTATGGGTGGAAGCGGGCGCGCGCCATGAGCGCGCCGAGCAGAACGGCATCGCGCATTTTCTGGAACATATGGCCTTCAAGGGCACGGCGCGGCGCAGCGCGTTGCAGATCGCCGAGGAGATTGAGGATGTGGGCGGCTATATCAACGCCTATACCTCGCGCGAGATGACGGCGTTTTACGCCCGGGTGCTGCGCGCCGATGTGGCGCTGGCGCTGGACGTGTTGGCCGATATCGTGCTGAACCCGGCCTTTGACGCACGCGAGATCGAGGTCGAGCGCGGCGTCATCCTGCAAGAGATCGGGCAGGCACTGGACACGCCCGACGATATCATCTTCGACTGGCTGCAAGAGGTCGCCTATCCCGGCCAGCCCATCGGGCGGCCCATTCTGGGGCCAAGTGCAACGGTCAAGGGCTTTGGCGCGGAAGACCTGCGCAGCTTTGTCGCCAGCCATTACGGGCCGGGGCAGATGATCCTGTCGGCGGCGGGTGCGGTCGATCACGACATGCTGGTGCGGTTGGCCGAACCCTTGTTCGGGCATCTGACCGCGAAGCCTGTCGCGGTCGCGGATGCTGCGCGCTTCCAGACTGGCGAGCGGCGCGAGGTCAAATCGCTGGAGCAGGCGCATTTCACCTTCGCGCTGGAAGCGCCGGCCTATCGCCACGCAGATTTCTACACCTCGCAGGTGTTTTCGGGCGCGTTGGGCGGGTCCATGTCCTCGCGGCTGTTCCAGCGTCTGCGCGAGGAACGCGGGCTGTGCTACACCGTGTTCGCACAGTCGGGTGCCTATGCCGATACCGGCATGATTACCATCTATGCAGGCACCGGGGCCGATCAGGTCGCCGATCTGGCGCTGCTGACCATGGACGAGCTGAAACGCGCGGCCGAAGACATGTCCGAAGCAGAGGTTGCCCGTGCCCGCGCGCAGATGAAGGCAGGGCTGCTGATGGGGCTGGAAAGCCCGTCGGCCCGCGCCGAACGCTTGGCAAAGCTTTTGTCCATCTGGGGCCGGGTGCCGGACCTGTCCGAAGCCATTGCCAAGATAGACGCAGTCGGCGTAGCCGGGGTGCGCGCCCATGCCGAAGGACTGCTGGGCGGTCAGGGTGCTATGGCGCTCTATGGCCCGGTTACGGATGCGCCTGACCTTGCCCAATTGAACGCGCGGTTGGCCGCATGATGCTGGGGCGGCGGCCCAAGCTGCAACTGGACAGCGATCGTCTGGTTCTGCGCTTGCCGCAACATGCCGATTACCGCCCTTGGTCGGATCTGCGCCGGGCCTCGGCCGGGTTCCTGACCCCGTGGGAGCCGACATGGTCCGACGACCACCTGTCGCGCCGCGCCTTTCTGAACCGGGTGAATTGGGCGGCGCGCTGCCATCGGCTGGACACGGCCTTGCCCTTGTTCATCTTCCGGCGCGATGATTCACAACTGGTCGGTGCCATCACGCTGGACAATATCCGCCGTGGCCCCGCGCAGGCAGGCACTTTGGGCTATTGGGTCGGTGCCCCTTATGCGCGGCAAGGCTATATGCGTGAGGCGATCAGCGCGGTGGTCCATCATGCGTTTACCGTGATGGACCTGTCGCGGATTGAAGCGGCCTGTTTGCCCGAAAATGTCGCGTCACGCGGGGTGCTGGAACGCGCCGGGTTCAAGTATGAAGGCGTCGCGCAAAGCTATTTGCAGATTGCCGGGCGCTGGCGCACGCATGTGCTATACGCCAATTTGCGGCATGACCGCCGCGGGCGGACGGATGCCGGGTAGCGCGCGCGTCTTGCGCCCACGGGGCCGCGTGCCGGGGCGCGGGGTCTTGCGCTTCTCACGCGCGGGGCTAGGTTGGGTCGCATGATGGCGCATGATCTGACCCCTTGCGATGCGGATTTCGTCGCGCGGCTTACGGCCGACCTGCCGGACGGTGTGCTGCGCCCCGTTTCCGCGCCCTATCTGTCAGAGCCGCGCGGCCGTTGGCACGGTGTCGCCGGGGCCTTGGCGCTGCCGCGCGATGTTGAAGAGGTGGCGGCATTGCTGCGCGCCTGTCATGCCGCCCGCGTGCCCGTGGTGCCATATGGCGGTGGCACCGGGCTTGTCGGCGGTCAGCTTGCACCGGACGGCCCGGCACCTTTGTTGCTGTCGCTGGAACGGATGACCTCGATCCGCGCTGTCTACCCGTCCGAGAATGTCCTGATTGCAGAGGCCGGCGCAATTTTGTCGGACGTGCACGCGGCGGCAGAGGGCGCGGCGCGGCTGTTTCCATTGTCATTGGCTTCGGAAGGGTCGGCGCGGATCGGGGGCTTGTTGGCCACGAATGCGGGCGGCGTGAACGTGCTGCGTTACGGCAATGCGCGCGATCTGGTTCTGGGGTTGGAAGTCGTGCTGCCCGATGGCCGCATCTGGCACGGGCTGAAACGGCTGCGCAAGGACAACACGGGCTACGATCTGCGCCATTTGCTGCTGGGGTCAGAAGGCACGCTTGGGGTTATCACGGCGGCCAGTCTGCGCCTGTTCCCGCGCAACCGCGCCGAGGGCGCGGCGCTGCTGGTGGTGGACAGCCCCCGCGCGGCGCTGGACCTTCTGGCCTTGGCGCAGGACCGGCTGTCGGGAATGATCTCTGCTTGCGAATTGATCGGTGGCATGGGGCTGGCCTTTCTGGCCGAAACCATGCCGCAGGTGCGCCAGCCTTTCGCGCAAGCCCCGGACTGGATGGTCCTGCTGGATATCGGAGCACCCGATGGCGTCGATCTGGCCGGAATGCTGGAAGCGGTTCTGACAGACGCCATGGAATGCGGGTTGGTCACGGATGGGCTGATCGCGCAAAACGCCGCGCAGCGCGCCGAATTCTGGCGGTTGCGCGAATCCATCCCCGAGGCCAATCGCCATATCGGCGCAGTGTCGAGCCATGATATTTCGCTGCCCCTGTCCGAACTGCCGCGTTTTGTCGAGATGGCAGGACCGGCGCTTGCGCAACTTGGCGCGTTCCGCATCAACTGTTTCGGGCATCTGGGCGATGGCAACCTGCATTACAACGTGTTCCCCATGCCGGGCCACACGCGGGCCGATCATGAACACCAGCGCGACGCGATCAAGACCTGCGTGCATGACATGGTGCATGGTTTGGGTGGGTCGGTCAGCGCCGAACATGGCATTGGCCGGTTGAAAATTGGCGATTTGGAACGCTATGGCGACCCGGTAAAATTGGCCGCCATGCGCGCCATCAAGACGGCGCTGGACCCTATGGGTATTATGAACCCCGGCGCGGTGCTGCGCCGGGATTAGGCTGCCAGCAGGAAATGCAGCGCAAACAGCGCCGCCGCGCCCCCGAAAATGGTCAGCGTGGCGTTGCGTGTCCATAGGCTGATGGCAATGGTCGCAATCGCGGCCCCCATGCGCACAATGTCGAATTGCCCGCCCGTGGCCGTTGGGAACAGGATCATGGGGGTAATCATCCCCGGCATGACCGCCACGGCGGTATAGCGCAAGTGGCGCAGCAGCCATTCGGGCAGCTCACGGCTGCCGACAATGCCCAGAAAGGACAGACGCAGCAGGTAAGACCCGGCGCCAAGCCCAAGGATGACCAACCAGATTTCAGCGGTGCTCAGGGTCATCGCGCGGCCCTTTTGCTGATTTGGCGTTCGACCTCTGCGCCCGCCACCATGGCCAGAAGGGCCGCCAGTAGCAGGCCCAAGTTGAACGGCACGAAAGAAAACACCAGCACCCCGATGATGGAAACCAAGGCCGCCACAACATGCGCGAAGCTGCGCAGCATGGGCACGATCAGCGCCAGAAAGGTGATCGGCACGGCAAAGTCGATGGGCAAGCTTTGCGGGATCACATCGCCCAGCACCGCGCCGCCATAGGTGGCGACATACCACATGGGGCAGACCGGGGTAATGACCCCCATGTAATAGGCCAGCTTCTGGCGCGGGGTCATTTGCGGGCTGTCTTCGTATTTCAGGATAGAGGCCGCATAGGCTTGATCCACCATGAAATAGGCCACGACCGCGCGCTTCCACCACGGCACCGGCCCCAGATGCGGGGCAAGGCTGGCGGAATACATGGCCATGCGCAGGTTGACGGCCAGCGACGTGGCCAGCACAATCAGAACAGGCGCGTTTTCAACCATAAGTTGAATGGCCACGAATTGTGCGGCCCCTGCGATTACAAAGATCGAAAAGCCCATCGTCTGGCTTAGGTTCAGGCCCGCTTCGGTAGCGACCACGCCAAAGACAATACCGAAGGGCAGAATGACCAACAGAAACGGCAAACCGGCCCGAAAGCCTTGCCAGAAATCACTTGGAAAAGTCATGAAGCCGCCCCTGCGCGCTTGCGCAATCTTGAACATGTGAACCATGCCTAGCGCCGGGCCGGGCTGAATTCAAGTCATCGTGCAAAGACGCCGCTGACCCGACCTAGAAGCATGAAGGCGCGTGCTGAGCGTGTGTCGGACAGGGCCGCGATCTGGGCATCATCGGCGGTCGGCTCGAACGCGGACAACACCTTGTCGAATTCGCGTAGGAACAGGTGCACGGCGGCGCGGAATTCTGGGTCGGACCGCATACGCCCGGAACTGAGCGCCAGACAAGACCGGTCCCGAATGCCGCCAAGCGGGGCGACCAGCGCGCCACGGGTGCCTTGGGCAAATGCGCGCCAGAATTCGGGGCGCGCGCGGTCCGGGCGCAGGTCATCCATGTATATGCCTTCTTGCGCCAAGCGGGTCAGCACGTCTTGTGCCGCCTTTATCAGCGGGGCGACGCGGGCATCTGCAAGGGCCAGCCGCAGCGCGGTGAAGCCTTCGGTGTCGTTCTCGTCTTCGGGGAAATGCAGCGCGCGGATAAGGGTGGCGGGGGCAAGCGCCTCTCCCGGTTGCGTGTCGAACCCGGCAAGCGCCAGCAGCGCTTGTGGGGCTTGCTGGCCAGGCTGTTCGGCGCGGCCCATGCGGGCGCGCTGCGAAAAGAACATGGTCAGGCGGGTTTCCGTCTGCTCTGCCTGTGCGCTTAGTCTTTCCAGCTTTTGTGCGGTTTCGCGCGGCAGGTCCGTGTCCGCTTCGGCACGTTGCAACAGGCTGCGGCGCAACGCGTCTATGCTGCCTTGCAGATGCTCCGATTCTGCGCGCAGCTCTGACATTGCCTTGGCCAGCAGCAACACCAGCGAAATCAGAACGGCGGGCAGGAATACCCCCACTGCCAGCATCGCCAGTGTGACGTTGTCCATGGTGGCGTAATCCGCCAGCATCAGAAACAGCGCCGCCGCCAACAGCCACACCGCAATCGCCAAGGCCCGCAATACGCCGCGATCCATCAACCGTGACGGCGCGCTGGCCGACCGGGGCTTGACCGTGTCGGTGCGGGCGGGTTCGACGGGGAGCGGCGTCTGTGACATGCGCTAGATATACTGGATTTCGAGGATCTCGTAACTGCGTTCTCCGCCCGGCGTGCGCACTCGAACGGTATCGCCCTCATCCTTGCCGATCAGGGCACGGGCCAAGGGCGATTTCAGGTTCAGCAAGCCTTTTTCCAGATCGGCTTCGGCCTCTCCGACGATCTGGTAAGATTTTTCTTCGTCGGTATCCTCATCGACCAGCTTGACCGTGGCGCCAAATTTCACGCTGCCCGACAGTTTGGCAGGGTCAATCACATCGGCGCGCGACAGGATCGATTCCAATTCCTTGATGCGCCCTTCGATAAAGCTCTGCTTTTCACGCGCGGCATGGTATTCGGCATTTTCCGAAAGGTCGCCATGTTCGCGCGCTTCCGCGATGGCGCGGATCACGGCTGGGCGCTCGGTGGACTTCAGACGCTTCAATTCTGCGTCCAGCATCTGCTGACCGGCGCGGGTCAGGGGCAGTTTTTCCATGTGTCGTCCCCATTCTATATATAAAGACAGCCCGCGGCTTGGGCCGGGGCTATCTACGCGAGTAGACTGTATCAGAGCGCAGAGACCCGCCGATTGCAAGCGCAATGCGAATTTCGCGTTCCAGATACATATTGTCGCGTTTTGGCGGTTGTCCTTGCTGCAACGCCGCGTAAGCATTGACCATGCCGCCGCAGCTAGGATAGGGCTGTGCGACACAATGTGTCGCATAACAGACGCCACGCGCAATGATAGGAGCGAACATGACCGCCATCGACCGCGAAGCCATGGAATATGATGTTGTGATCGTGGGCGCGGGCCCGGCTGGCCTGTCTGCCGCGATCCGGCTGAAACAGCTTGACCCCGAGCTGGGCGTGGTCGTTCTGGAAAAAGGGTCAGAGGTGGGCGCGCATATCCTATCGGGCGCGGTTCTGGACCCTTGCGGTCTGGATGCGCTGATCCCCGACTGGAAAGAACGTGGCGCGCCGGTCACGGTGCCTGTGCGCAAGGATAATTTCTACATGCTGGGCGAAGGCGGCAGCTTGCGCGTGCCCAACTGGCCGATGCCGCCGTTGATGAACAACCACGGCAATTACATCGTGTCCATGGCCAATGTCTGCCGCTGGATGGCCGAACAGGCCGAAGAACTGGGGGTAGAGATATTCCCCGGAATGGCCTGTTCAGAACTGGTTTATGCAGAGGATGGCGCGGTCAAAGGCGTGGTCGCCGGGGAATTCGGCAAGAACCCCGATGGCACGCCGGGCGATGGCTACGAGCCGGGGATGGAACTGCACGGCAAATATGTGTTCCTGTCCGAAGGCGTGCGCGGGTCGCTGTCGAAAGAAGTGATCGCGCGGTTCAACCTGTCGGAAGGCAAAGAGCCGCAGAAATACGGCCTTGGCATGAAAGAGATCTGGGAAATCGACCCGGAAAAGCACCGGACCGGCACCGTGACCCACACCATGGGCTGGCCTTTGGGCAGCAATGCAGGCGGCGGCAGCTTCATCTACCATATTGACAATAATCAGGTTTATATCGGCTTCGTGGTGCATCTGAACTACGAGAACCCGTATCTGTCGCCCTATCAGGAATTCCAGCGGTTCAAGCATCACCCGATGGTGGCGGAATTGCTGAAAGGCGGCAAACGCGTGGCATATGGCGCGCGGGCGATATCAGAAGGGGGCTACCAGTCGATCCCGAAAGTGGTGTTCCCCGGCGGTGCGCTGTTGGGGTGCTCTGCGGGTTTGGTCAACGTGCCGCGCATCAAGGGCAACCACAATGCCATGCTGTCGGGTAAGGCCGCAGCAGAGGCCGCCTATGACGCGATCAAAGCGGGCCGCGCATCGGACGAATTGACCGGCTATGAGCATGAACTGCGCAATGGCCCGATAGGCCAAGATCTGAAGAAAGTGCGCAATGTCAAACCCATGTGGTCGAAATGGGGGCTGTTGCCCTCGCTTACATTTGGCGGGCTGGACATGTGGACCAACACGCTGGGCTTTTCGCTGTTTGGCACCATGGGCCATGGCAAGACTGACGCAGAGGCAACCGGCGAAGCTTCCAAACACAAGCCGATCGACTACCCCAAGCCCGATGGCAAACTGTCCTTTGATCGGCTGACCAACGTGGCTTATTCCTTTACCAACCACGAAGAAAGCCAGCCTGCGCATCTGACGCTGGTCGACCCGACCGTGCCGATCAAGGTCAACCTGCCGAAATATGCCGAACCCGCGCAGCGCTATTGCCCGGCAGGTGTGTATGAGGTGGTCGAGGAAGAGGGCAACGACCCGCGCTTTGTCATCAACTTCCAGAACTGCGTGCATTGCAAGACCTGCGATATCAAGGACCCCAGCCAGAATATCAACTGGGTGACACCGCAAGGCGGGGACGGGCCGAACTATCCAAATATGTAATCGGCCAAGATAAACCGAATTTTGATTGGCAAATCATTGCCTGTCCGGGGGCATGGCACTAGGGTCCATGCAACCGAACGGAGGTGCCCCGGCGTGCGAAATCCTGTGACCTTTATTGCAAGACTGGCGATCTGCGTTTCGCTTGGGGCTGGTGCGCCGTTTGCCGCGGCAACAGCGCAGTCGCAGGCAGAGCCCGGCATGGCAGGGGCCTTCCTGACGTCGCGCGTGGCCGTGACGAACAATGACTTTGCCCAAATGGCGGCAAGCCATGACCAGTTGTTGCAAAGCGACCCGGACAATCCGGGCTTTCTGGAATTGTCCATGCAGGGGCATTTGCTGGCCGGGAATTTCGAACGTGCGGTAGAGCGCGCGGCGCAGATCACGGCCAATGGCAATGCCAGCAGCGTGGCGAACCTGGTGATGCAGGCGGATGCCTTTGATCGTGGCGTGTATGATGTGGCCATCGCCGCCCTTGATGACGGCGTGTTGACCGGTCCGCTGACCGATCCCATGGCGCGCGCTTGGGCCGATCTGGGGCGTGGCAGCATGTCGGATGCGCTGGCCGCTTTCGATGTGGTCATTGCCGAACGTGAAGAGCTTGCGCCCTTCGCGCTGTATTTCAAGGCGCTTGCGCTGGCCTATGTGGGCGATCTGGAACGCGCCGAATCCCTGCTGACCGGCGAGGCTGAAGGCCCGATCGGGCTAAGCCGCCGCGGCGTGCTGGCCCATATCGCGATCTTGTCGCAGCTTGGCCGCACAGAGGACGCGCTGGAACTGACCGACGCGATGTTCGGCGCCGCCCCGGATGAGGATATCGTGGATCTGCGCGCCGCCTTGCGCGAAGGGCGCGCGATCCCGTTCACCACCATCACCTCTGCCAGTGATGGCATGGCAGAGACCTATTTCACCCTTGCTTCCGCGCTTCCGGCCGAACGGGGCGATTGGTTGCCGCTGATCTATGCGCGGCTTGCGCTGGCGCTGCGTCCCGACCATACAGAGGCAAGCTTGTTGGCCGGTGAGCTTCTGGAGAGTGCCGAGGAATATGACCTCGCCAATGCTGTCTATGACCAAGTGCCGGTCGATGATCCGCAATATCTGGCCGTGCAGCTTGCCAAGGCGAATGCTCTGGCGCGCAGCGGCGATGTTTCGGATGCGGTCGCAAGCTTGCAAAATTTGGCGCGCGAACGGCCCGAGTCCGTGCTGGTGCATAGCGCGCTGGGCGATCAGTTTCGCCGCGAGGAACAATTCGAACAGGCAGAGGCCGCCTATACCCGCGCCATCGACCTGCTTGGCACCATAGAGGAACGCCATTGGGTGTTGCTATACACCCGCGCGATCACGCTGGAACGTCTGGGCGAGTGGGAGCGCGCAGAGCCGGAATTCCGCCGTGTTCTGGAATTCGTGCCCGACGAGCCGCAGGTGCTGAACTACTTGGGTTATTCGCTGATCGACAAAGGGCTGAAACTGGACGAGGCGCTGGGGATGATCGAGCGCGCGGTCGAAGCGGAGCCTGATAGCGGCTACATTGTCGATAGCCTTGGCTGGGCCTATTACCGTTTGGGCCGCTACGACGAAGCCGTGCCGGTCATGGAGCGTGCAGTCGAATTGATGCCGACAGACCCCATTCTGAATGACCATCTGGGCGATGTCTATTGGGCGGTTGGGCGCGAACGCGAAGCGCGCTTCCAGTGGCGGCGCGCGCTGTCTTTCGCGCCACACCCGGACATGGATGTAGAGCAGGTTTTGCGCAAGATCGAAGAGGGCAAAACCCCGCCCGATGCGGTGACCGACACGCAATGACCGCGACGGAACACGCGCCCGCCAAGGTCAACCTTGCGCTGCATGTGACCGGGCAGCGCGCAGACGGCTATCACCTGTTGGATTCGTTGGTTGTGTTCACGCAGCTTGGCGACATGCTGCGCGCCACTGCGGGGGCAGGGATTTCGCTTTCTGTGACCGGTCCCGAAGCCGCTGGCCTGTCGGGAGAGGGCGACAATCTGGTGCTGCGCGCCGCGCGGCTGGCGCAGGCCGATGGGCTGGCACTGGAGCTGGAAAAACACCTGCCTGTGGCCTCTGGCATTGGCGGCGGGTCGTCCGATGCAGCGGCTGCCTTGCGACTGATCGCGCGGCACAGCGGTCGTCCGGTGCCGGGCGATTGTCTGACGCTGGGTGCCGATCTGCCCGTCTGCCTTGCCGCCAAGCCGTGCCGTATGCGCGGAATCGGCGAGGATGTCTCTTGCATTCCGGCGCTGCCACCGATGGCGATGGTCCTTGTCAATCCGCGCGTGGGCGTGGCGACCCCGGCAGTGTTCCGGGCGCTGGCGCGCAAGGACAATCCGCCGATGCCGGAAACCCTGCCGGAATGGCCCGATTTTCCGGGCTTCGTGGCGTGGCTGTCGGTGCAGCGCAACGATCTGCAAGCGCCGGCCTGCGCCGCGGTTCCGGCAATCGCCGATGTGATCGCGGCACTTGCGGGGGCGGGCGCGGCGCTGGCCCGCATGTCCGGGTCGGGGGCAACCTGTTTTGGGCTGTTCCCTGACCTTGGCACCGCAAAGCAGGCGGCAACCCTCATCGCCCGCGCGCAGCCCGGTTGGTGGGTGCGGGCAACGGCGCTGCTTTAACCGTCGAACAACCGGCCTTGCGGTTCGGCTTGTGGCATGGGCAGGCCCAGATGCGCCCATGCCTTGGCCGCCAGCATCCGCCCGCGCGGGGTGCGCGCCAGAAGGCCCTGTTGTAGCAGGTAAGGCTCGATCACTTCCTCGATCGCGTCGCGGCTTTCCGACAATGCGGCGGCGATGGTTTCCACCCCCACAGGCCCGCCGCCATAGTTTTCCGCCAGCAGCGACAGATAGCGCCGGTCGGCCCCGTCCAGCCCCAGCTTGTCCACGCCCAGCCGGGTCAGCGCGTTGTCGGCCAAGGCGCGCGTCAGCTTGCCATCGCCTTCGACCAGCGCGAAATCGACCACGCGGCGCAGCAGACGGCCCGCGATGCGCGGCGTGCCGCGCGCGCGTTTGGCCACTTCGCGCACGCCGTCCTCATCTGCCGCCACGCCCAATAGCCGGGCCCCGCGCGCGACGATCAGGCACAGTTCATCCTCTGTGTAGAATTGCAGCCGCGTGGGAATGCCGAACCGGTCGCGCAGCGGCGTGGTCAGAAGGCCCATCCGGGTCGTGGCCCCGACCAGCGTGAAGGGCTGCAATTCAATGCGCACGGTGCGCGCGGCGGGCCCTTCGCCGATGACCAGATCAAGCTGGAAATCTTCCATCGCGGGATAAAGCACTTCTTCCACCACCGGGTTCAGGCGGTGGATCTCGTCAATGAACAGCACATCGCGCGCTTCCAGATTGGTCAGGATCGCCGCCAGATCGCCCGCCTTTGCCAGAACCGGGCCGCTGGTCATGCGAAAGCCCACGCCCAATTCGCGCGCCATGATCTGCGCCAGCGTCGTTTTGCCCAAGCCGGGGGGGCCGTAGAACAGGGTATGGTCCATCGCCTCTGCCCGCATCTTGGCAGATTGGATGAAAACGCGCAGATTGGCGCGCGCTTCGTGCTGGCCGACGAATTCGTCCAGCCCTTGCGGGCGAAGCGCGCGGTCCAGATCGGGGCTGTCGCTGGGCATGTCTTGCCCGCGCAGGGTGGGGTCGGGGCTGGTCATCGCACTACCCTTTCGGTGCCAGCAGGCGCAGCGCCGCGCGGATCAGCGCGGGCGTGTCGGCCTCTGGCAGGTTGGTTTGTGCTTCGGCCACGGCGCGGGCGGCATCGGACGGGCCATAGCCTAGGTTGCCAAGGGCTGACATGGCTTCGGCCACCGCGTTGCTTGGGGCCGGCGCAGGGGCTGCCGGGGTGGCGCGTTTGGGTGCGGGGTCGATCACCTCGCTGGCCGCTGGGGCAGATGGCATGGCCGGACTATCGACCGCCATAAGGGCAGGGGCCTTGTCCTTCAGCTCGTTCGCGATGCGCAGCGCCAGTTTGGGGCCAACGCCCGGCGCTTTGCGCAAGGCTGCGCTGTCGCCCAAGGCAATCGCGCGCGACACGCCCTCTGGCCCAAGCGCGCCCAGAATGGCCAAGGACGCTTTCGCCCCCACCCCCTGAACCGAGGTCAGAACCCGGTGCCATTCCTTCTCCAGAAGTGTCGGGAAGCCGTAAAGCTGCATCAGGTCTTCGCGCACGACCATATCGGTGTAAAGCGCGCAGGTTTCGCCCCGTCCCGGCAGGCCCATCAAGGTGCGGTCAGAAACATAAACGATATAGCCCACGCCGCGCACATCCAGCAGGACATGATCGGTCCCGCGCATGTCGACCACGCCTGTCAGCTTGCCGATCATCCGACCACCTTTGCCGCGCGCCGTGCGGTCTGGCTGTGGAAGGCGTGGCAAATGGCAATGGCCAGCGCATCCGCCGCGTCCGGCCCTTCGATTGTCACGCCGGGAAGTTGCATCCGCACCATATGATCCACTTGTTCCTTGGCGGCTTTGCCCACGCCGACCACGGCTTTCTTGACGGCATTGGGGGCGTATTCGCCCACCTCTAGCCCAGCTTGTGCGGGGACCAAAAGGGCGATGCCGCGCGCGCTGCCCAGTTTCAGCGTGGCGACGGCGTCTTTGTTCACAAAGGTCTGTTCCACCGCCGCCGTATGCGGGGCGAAGCGCGCCAGAACGTCGGTCAGTTGGCGGTGCAGTTCCAGCAATCGCGTGGCCAGATCGGCGCTGGCGGTGGAGTGGCAAATGCCATTGCCGACATGGCGCATACGCACCCCGTCCACGTCGATCACGCCCCATCCAAGGTTGCGCAAGCCTGGGTCTATGCCGATTACGCGCATCATATCTGGGGCCTGCCTGCTGCTTTTTCTTATCGTTAGCACGAAAAGCGAACATCTGCCAAGTGGGTCGCGGCGCAAGATCGGGCAGAGCCATGCAAAAAAGGCATATGGGGCATGCAAACTCTCTGAGTTGTGCTGCGCCGCAGCGAAGACTATCTGCCGACCATGCACAAATATGCAGCAGTTTGAAAACTTCCCTCTCGGAGACCTGACATGACCTTCTACGCAGATAGCCGCAATACCGCGGCAGAGGTCCTTGCCGGTTTCCATGGCCTCTCGCTTGGCGCTTTGGTCGCCTCCCTGATGACGTGGAACACGCAAAGGATTACCCGCAACCAGTTGAGCGCGCTGAGCGATCGTGAATTGGCAGATATCGGTGTGGAACGCGCCGATATTGCCGCCGTCGCGCAGGGCCGGCTTCGCCGCTGACCTGACCGCTCAACGCCAACGCCCGCGGCCTGCCAGCCGCGGGCGTTTTTGTTTATTCAGTCACAGGTTTGCGGCGAAACCGCCTGCAAGGTTCCTGTGGAACTGCTTTAATTTGTCTTTGCCTTCGGGATGAAAGGCAGTGGCAGGACTGGAACGCCTTCGTCAATCAGGGCCTTGGCCTCTGCCAGTTTTGCTTCGCCATGAATGGCGCGCTCCGGCAGTTCGCCCAGATGCATGGCGCGGGCCTGTTGCACGAAATCGCGCCCGACATAATCCGAATTCGCCTCGACCTCGGCGCGCAGGGCTTGCAGTTTTTCCACCATCGCGGCGCGCTTGGCGGTTTTGACCGACGGAGCCATGATAGCCTTGCTCACATCGGCACTGCCGCAATCGGGGCAGGTGACAAGCCCACGTTTGTGCAGATCATCAAAGGCCGTGCCAGATTGGAACCAGCTTTCGAACCTATGTGCATTTGGGCAATCGAGCATATATTTTATCATGGCGGTGCCTTGTGATAGCCCAACAGGACTTAACGATCCGCAGATGTAATTCAAGATGAAAGCACTTTTGCGCCCCTTGTGCCGCTCATCTGCCGCGCTACGTCGCACCGCATGAGACAGATTTTCCTGACTGCACTGTTGTTGTTTGCCGCGCCCATGGCGCAGGCTTTTAGCTTTACGGCGTTGGATGGCACAAAGCTGGACCTGACAGACTGGCGCGGGCGGCCCGTTCTGATCGTAAATACCGCGTCATTCTGCGGCTTTACCCGGCAATATCGCGACATGCAGGCGCTGCATGATGAATACAGCGAGGACGGGCTGGTGGTGCTGGCTGTGCCGTCGGAAGATTTCAATCAGGAATACAGCGACAACAAGGATGTGGTGCAGTTTTGCCGTGTCGACACTGGGCTAACCTTTCCGATTACCGAAATCACCTCGGTGCGCGGGCCGGATGCCCATCCATTCTACCGCTGGCTGGCGCAAGAGCACCGCGAAGCACCGAATTTGAATTTCAACAAGGCGCTCATCGGGCCGGACGGTGCGTTGATCGGGTTCTGGGGGGCGTCGATCCGTCCGACTGCCCCTGCGATCACCAGCGAAATTCGCCGCGCCCTGCCGTGAAGCCAGTATTCATCGGGTCAGAGATCTATCGCGGCTCTAGCTACGGGGCGGCGCACCCGCTGCATATTCCGCGAGTCTCGACCGTGATGGATATGGTGCGCGCCTTGGGGTGGCTGGGGCCGGGGCAGTATCGCACCAGCCCACGCGCCAAACCTGTGGCGCTGACCGGCTTTCATACGCCCGATTACATTGCCGCGCTGGAACGGGCCGAAGCCGCGCAAGCGGTGGACGAGGTGGCGTTCAAGCGCCACGCCCTTGGCACCACCGCGAACCCCGTTTTTCCAGAGATGTTCCGCCGTCCCGCCACGGGGGCAGGCGGCGTCATGCTGGCCGCCCAACTGGTGGCAGAGGGCGGTGTTGTGCATGTGCCCGGCGGCGGCACACATCACGCCATGGCCGATCGCGCAAACGGGTTTTGCTACCTGAACGATCCGGTTCTGTGCCTGCTGGCGCTGCGGCGTCTGGGGCTGTCGCGGATTGCCTATGTCGATATCGACGCGCACCATGCTGACGGGGTCGAGGCGGCTTTGGGCGCGGATGACGATATGCTGTTGATATCGGTCCATGAGGAAAACCGCTGGCCCTATACGGGCAAGCTGACAGACACTGGTGGCGGGCGTAGCACGAACCTGCCTGTGCCGCGCGGCTTTAACGATACCGAGATGGGCCATGTGCTGCACCGCCTGATCCTGCCCTTGCTGGCGCAGTTCGACCCGCAGGCTGTGGTACTGCAATGCGGGTCCGATGCCATCCTTGAAGATCCGCTGTCGCGCTTGGCTCTGTCGAACAACGCCCATGCAGAGGTTGCGCTGGCCCTGCGCGACTTGTCCCAGCGCTTCGTTGTGCTGGGCGGGGGCGGCTATAACCCGTGGTCGGTCGCGCGCTGCTGGACGCGGGTTTGGGGCGCGCTGAACGGGCATGGGGCGGGGGCAGAGCTACCCGCCCCCGCGCAAGACATCCTTGCCGCGCTGACATGGAACCGGCGCGGCCCCGCATGGCAAGTGCAGCCGCATTGGGCCAGCACGCTGAACGACCCGCCGCGCCCCGGACCGGTGCGGCCAGAACTTGCCGACCGCGTTGCCTATTTGCGCAAACGTGCCGGGCTCGCGCGTGCGGTTCATCTTGCGCCGTCCATCGCCCGCGCGTAGAAGGGCCGCGAAATTCTGGGGCGAAGAGGTCTGTTAATGCCGCTTCTGGTAATGAAATTCGGGGGCACCTCTGTCGCCGATCTGGACCGTATCCGCAACGCGGCGGCCAAGGTTCGCGCAGAGGTCGCGCGCGGCTATGACGTGATCGTCATCGTCTCTGCCATGTCGGGCAAGACCAATGAACTGGTGGGCTGGGTGAATGAAACCTCGCCGCTTTACGACGCGCGCGAATATGATGCCGTGGTCAGTTCGGGCGAGAATGTGACCGCGGGCCTGATGGCGCTGACGCTTCAGGAAATGGATGTGCCTGCGCGGTCTTGGCAGGGGTGGCAAGTGCCGATCCAGACCACCAGCCAGCATGGCGCCGCGCGCTTTGTCGATATTCCGCGCGCCAATCTGGACGCCAAATTTGCCGAAGGTTTCAAGGTTGCGGTGATCGCGGGCTTTCAGGGTGTCAGCCCCGAAGGACGGATTACCACGCTGGGCCGTGGCGGGTCCGATACCACTGCCGTGGCGTTTGCCGCGGCCTTCGGGGCGGAGCGTTGCGATATCTATACCGATGTGGATGGTATCTATACCACCGATCCGCGCATCACCTCGAAAGCGCGCAAGCTGGACAAGATCAGCTTCGAGGAAATGCTGGAGCTTGCCTCGCTTGGTGCGAAGGTGCTGCAAACCCGGTCTGTGGAACTGGCCATGCGCTACAAGGTGCGCCTGCGCGTGCTGTCGTCGTTCGATGAGACCGACGAAACCTCTGGAACTCTGGTCTGTGATGAGGATGAGATCATGGAATCGAAAGTCGTCTCTGGCGTGGCCTATAGCCGCGAAGAAGCCAAGCTGACCCTTGTCACGGTCGAAGACCGCCCCGGCATTGCCGCCGCCATTTTCGGCCCGCTGGCCGATGCGGGCGTGAATGTCGATATGATCGTGCAGAACATCTCGGAAAAGGCGCAAGACAGCGACAAGCCTGTGACCGACATGACCTTTTCCTGCCCGGTCGATCAGGTTGTCCGCGCGCGTAAGGCGCTGGAAGCGGCCCGCGATGCAGGGCAGATCAGCTACGACACACTGCAAGTGGATGAGAACGCCGCCAAGGTGTCTGTTGTGGGCATCGGGATGCGCAGCCATGCTGGCGTGGCCGCACGCATGTTCAAGGCGCTGGCCGCCGATGGTGTGAATATCAAGGTTATCGCCACGTCAGAGATCAAGATTTCCGTTCTGATCGACAGGAAATATATGGAATTGGCGGTTCAGGCGCTTCATGATGCGTTTGAACTGGACAAGGCGGGATAAAACCCGCCACGGGATCGGGAGGGGCCATGCCCCAAAGGACGGAAACCGACAGCCGCCGCATGTTGCGCCAGCTGCGCGACGAGATGGCAAGCGCCCAGCCGGGACAGGAACGGCTGGACCGCATTACCACGATCATTGCGCGGTCAATGGGGACGGATGTCTGCTCTATCTACCTGTTTCGTGACCCCGACACGTTGGAACTATGCGCCACCGAAGGGCTGCGCCCAACCGCCGTGCATGAAACCCGCTTGCGCTTTGGCGAGGGGTTGGTGGGCAAGGTGGCGCGTCTGGCCCGGCCGCTGAAAAGCGCCAACGCCCCGTCAGAGCCGGGCTTCCGCTATATGCCCGAAACCGGGGAAGAGGTGTTCACGTCGTTTCTGGGTGTGCCGGTGCAGCGGCTTGGGGAACGGCTGGGTGTGCTGGTGGTGCAATCCAAGGAAGCGCGCGACTATTCCGAAGATGAAATCTATGGCCTTGAAGTGGTGGCCATGGTCATTGCCGAGATGACCGAGCTTGGCGCTTTCGTGGGCGAGGGCACGAGTTTCGCCTCTCCGCACAAGCGCGCCGCCAGTTTGCGGGGCGTGGCCGCACAAGAAGGCGAGGCCGAGGGCTATGTCTGGCTGCACCAGCCGCGCGTGGTCGTCACCAACCTTGTGAATGATGACTCCAAGGCCGAAATAGCCCGCCTGCACGAAGCGGTGGACAAGCTGCGCGGCTCTGTCGATGACATGCTCAGCGCGGCGCGGTCGCGCGACAAAGAACACCAAGAGGTTTTGCAAACCTACCGCATGTTCGCCAATTCGCGCGGCTGGATGAAGCGGATGGAAGAAGACATCCGCCTTGGCCTATCTGCCGAAGCCGCTGTCGAGAAAGAGCAATCCGCCGCGCGCGCCCGGCTGGAAACCGTGCCGGACCAGTATCTGCGCGACCGGTTGCATGATCTGGATGACCTGTCGAACCGGCTGTTGCGCATTCTGACCGGGCAGGGCGTGGAAACCGGCGCGGAAATGCCCGACCGCGCCATTCTTGTGGCGCGCAATATCGGCCCCGGTGATCTGCTGGAATATGGCCGCAAGCTGCGCGGCGTGGTTCTGGAAGAGGGCGCGGTGGGCAGCCATGCAACCATCGTGGCGCGGGCGCTGGCGATCCCCTTGGTCATCAATGTGCCGCGCATTACGACCGATGCGCTGAGCGGCGACCACATTCTGGTGGATGGCACCGAAGGCGTGGTCCATCTGCGCCCCGATGATAGCGTAACCGGCGCGTTCCGCGACAAGATGGCAATGCAGGCCAAGGCGCAGGAACGCTATGCCAGCCTGCGCGACAAACCTGCTGTGGGGCGCTGCGGCACACAGATCACGCTGAAAATGAATGCCGGGCTGATGGCCGATCTGCCGTCCTTGCCGACCTCTGGGGCCGAAGCGGTGGGGCTGTTTCGCACCGAGTTGCAATTCCTGACCCGCGAACGGATGCCGCGGCGGTCAGAATTGGTGGCCACTTATGCCCGGGTGTTGGATGCGGCGGCGGGCAAGAGCGTGCATTTCCGCACGCTCGATATCGGGTCCGACAAGGTCGCGCCCTATATGAAACGCCCAGACGAGCCGAACCCCGCGATGGGCTGGCGGGCCTTGCGCGTCGGGCTGGATAAACCAGGCGTGTTGCGCATGCAGATTCAGGCGCTGATCCGCGCTGCAGCAGGCCGTCCGCTGAGCGTGATGTTCCCGCTCGTCGCCACGGGCGAGGAATTCGCCCGCGCCCGCGACACGCTGATGCGCGAAATCGAACGCGAGCGCCGCCTTGGCCACCTGCTCCCCGCCGATCTGAAGGTGGGGGCGATGATGGAAACCCCCTCGCTGGCCTATGCGCCCGACAGTTTCTTCCGCGAGGTCGATTTCATCTCGATCGGGGGCAATGATCTGAAACAGTTCTTCTTTGCCGCCGACCGCGAAAATGAACTGGTGCGCCGCCGCTATGATACGTTGAATGTCAGCTTCCTGACCTTCCTTCAGGTCATCGTCGACCGCTGCCACGAGACAGATACGGCGCTATCCTTTTGCGGCGAGGATGCAGGCCGTCCGGTCGATGCGCTGGCCATGGCCGGGATCGGCATTCAGGCGCTGTCGATGCGGCCTGCCTCTATCGGGCCGGTCAAATCGCTGATCCGGCGGTCAAACCTGAATGAGGTGTCGGAATTGATCGCCCGCGTGCAGGCGCGGGGGCTGGAAAGCGCCCGGCCCGCGCTGCTGGATTACGTCGCCGCGCTGGTGGAATGATCCTTTTCCACCCGGCCTGACACCCCGTCCCATGCGCCGGGCACCAAGGCCAGCCCCAAAACCCGCGCGGGGTTTGTGGGTGGCGGCATGGTAACGCCGTCCAGCCGTTCAAACCCGAACCGCCCGTAATAGGGCGCGTCACCCACCAGCAGAACGCGCGCCCAGCCCAAGGCGCGCGCTTGGTCCAATGATTCGCGGATCAGCCAGCCGCCCAGCCCTTCGCTTTGGTGGGTGGGGTGCACGGCAATCGGACCCAGCAGCAACACGCGCGCCCCGGCCACCCGCACCGGCCAGAACCGGATCGCGGCGGCCACGCCGCTTGTATCCCGCAGCAACAGGCACAAGTCCGCGACCGGCGCCACGCCGTCGCGCAGCCGGTAAGATGACAGCGCCTCGCGCCCCGGTGCGAAACACAGATCGTATAGGGCCTCGACCTCCCACCAGTCGGCGGGGGTTTCGCGTGATAACTGCATGGGCGTGGTCCCGCATGGTCTGGCGGCGCGGTTAGCATGGCGCTAGGTTGGGCGCAAATCAAAGGAAGCACCCCAATGTTCTACGAACCAAAGCACGGCCACGGCCTGCCGCACAACCCGTTCAATGCCGTGATTGCCCCGCGCCCGATTGGCTGGATCGCGACACGCGGCGCAGACGGGCGCGACAACCTTGCGCCCTATTCCTTCTTCAATGCCGTGGCCTATACGCCGCCGCAGGTGATGTTTGCCTCGACCAGCGCCAAGCCCGACCGCGATGGCACGAAGGATTCGGTCGCCAATATTCGTGAAACGGGCGTGTTCTGTGTGAATGTCGTGGAATTTGCCGCGCGCGACGTGATGAACCAAAGCTCTGGCCCATGGCCGCGCGAGGTGGATGAGTTCGACCATGCGGGCATTGCGCGGGCAGAGTGCAGCGTGATCGCGGCCTCGCGCGTGGCGGGTGCGCCAGCCGCGCTGGAATGCGAGATGCGCCAGATCATTCAACTGGATGGCGCGGCGAATTTCATCGTGGTGGGAGAGGTCGTGGGCGTGCATCTGCGCGACGATTGCATGGTGGACGGGCAGTTCGACATCACGCGGTTCCAGCCGCTTGCGCGGTGCGGCTACCGCGATTACGCGGTGGTGCGTGACGTGTTCAGCCTGTCACGCCCCGGTGACTGACCCCTTGTTTGCCCGCCGCCGTGCAATATCTCTCTGTTAGCAGATAGGAGCACAGCATGTTCGGTTTTGGCGCGACGAAAACCCAGATGGTCGACAAGGCGCAGGCGTTGCCGGGCCGCGCAAGCCCAATCGCGACCGCCGCGCGGCACGCGATCTTTGAGCGCGACCTGAAAGCGGCGGTGCCCGAGGGGATGGAACAAGCCATGTTCGGAATGGGCTGTTTCTGGGGGGTTGAGCGGATTTTCTGGCAAATGCCGGGTGTGTGGCTGACGATGGTCGGCTATGCCGGTGGTTTTACGCCCAACCCGACCTATCAGGAAGTGTGCACCGGCCAGACCGGGCATAACGAGGTTGTGCGCGTGATTTTCGACCCGGCCGTCACAAGCTATGAGAGTGTGCTGGCGAAATTCTGGGAAGGGCATGACCCGACCCAAGGGATGCGACAGGGCAATGACCGGGGCACGCAATATCGCTCTGGTATCTATGCCTATGGCGCCGCGCAACTGGCGGCGGCACTGGCCAGCAAAGATGCCTATGCGCCGCGTTTGGCACAAGCTGGCTATGGTGCGATCACGACAGAGATTTTGCCCGCGCCGGAATTTTACTATGCCGAGGACTACCACCAGCAATATCTGCACAAGAACCCGAACGGGTATTGCGGGATTGGCGGAACCGGCGTGACCTGCCCCGTCGGCTTGTCGGCATAACCCGCGCCCGCGCGCGGACCGGGCGGCGGCGCCCACCCGCCCACCCTTGCGCGCCGCCCGACCCGCGCGCGGGCGCTTGACCGGGGACAGGGGCGGCTGTATCGCGGCAACAGTTTCCTTGCCCTGAAAGCGCCTCATGACGACCTTCACCGCGATCACGACCCTGACATCCGAAGCCTCTGCCTATGCTCTGTCCGAGGCTATGGAGAACATGCAGCCCGAACCCACCGGCGTTGGCGTGTTCGAGATGGAGGACGGCTCTGGCCTATGGGAAGTGGGTGGCTATTTCATTGAAGCGCCGAATGACGTGGAATTGACGCTTCTGGCGCAGGCATTTGGGGCCAAGCCCTTTGTCGTGTCGGAATTGCCGGAAATCGACTGGGTTGCCAAGGTCAAGCGCGACCTGTCGCCGGTCGAAGCGGGGCGGTTTTTCGTCTATGGCAGCCATGATGCAGAGAAATTGCCAGAGGGCCGCATCGGCCTGTTGATTGAGGCGGCCATGGCCTTTGGCACCGGCCATCATGGCACCACGCTGGGCTGTCTGCGCGCCTTGGACCGTTTGGACAACGCGGGGTTCCGCGGCAAACGCGTGGCCGATATTGGCTGCGGCACCGCCGTGCTGGCCATGGGCGCGGCGAAAATCTGGCCCGAGCCTGTTCTGGCCAGCGACATTGATGCCATCGCGGTAGAGGTCGCGCAGGCCAATGTCACGGCCAACGGGCTGGATGGGCGCGTGCAGTGTTTGGAAGCAACGGGCTTCGACCATCCCGACCTGATCGCGGCGTCGCCATTCGATCTGGTTTTCGCCAATATCCTGATGGGGCCATTGATCGCGCTTGCACCGGATATGGGGCGCATGATCGGCACGGGGGGCTATGCGATCCTGTCGGGCCTTTTGGTAGAACAGGCCGAGAGTGTTCTGGCCGCCTATACTGCCGAGGGATTCGCCTTGCACCACCGCGAGGATATCGGTGACTGGGCCACGTTAACTTTGTCGTGAAACTAACGCGCCTTTGCCCGCGACGCGCCCAGATTGTGCCCGATTTCCATGGTGTTCTTCGGTCAAGAAACGGCAGGATCGGGGTTTGAGGGCATGACACCCAAACAAATGATAGAGTTCGATGCGCGGCGCGAAGCCGTGTTGCGCGCGCATCTGGCGCGGAATCCGAAATACCGCAAGATGATGCGGGATCGCCGCGTGGCCTTTGCCGCCGGTGTCGTGCGGTATTTCGCCGGGCTGGGGCTGGTTCTGTTCCTGATAAAGGCTTTCCTTATGGGCCAATACGGCCAAGACGGATATCTGGCCTTGGTTGCGCCACTGATGGCGCATGTTCCAGCGGATGGGCTTTTGGCGCAATCCATCGCGCCTGACCACTATAGCGGTTTGGTGGCCTCTGCCATGGCCGAGTTGTTCGCGCCGACGGCGCAAACCGCCACCAGCCCTTCCGACGGGTTGGAGCGCATTATCCCGGGGCTGTCCGAGTCGTAATCGGGGAAGGTGGCCTCGGTCCGACAGGGCAGGGTGTCAGGCTAGGCCTGCGCTATCCATGCGCGGGCCGCGTTCAACTCGTCCAACTGAAAGAACCGGACTTGTGATGAGATAAGCGCACCAGCAGCCTTTGAGAGTGGTCCCACCCAACCAAGGTCGGACACGACCGCAACATGGCTGATCTGGCTTATATTTCGCCAGTCGAATTTTATTCCCGGCCAAAGCACAGCCGGGTCGAAACCTGAAAAACTCTCGATCACCTCTATGAATTTGACCGTGCCGTGGCGGTCGATGAAGGCCTGCATCGGTTCTACCGCAGCGGTGTAATCTTCCATCGTGATCTTGCCCCGAACCAGCACTTCTGCGGTGCGGGTGGCGTCATCCTCACGGTATTCAATGGTCATGGCTCAGTCCTCCATTCGCGATTGGGCACGCTTAACATAGCGGTTGGCACCCTGCCTTGATGCCGGTCATGACCCGGTGCGCCGCCCTGTCAGATAGGGCAGGGCGGCGCGGCGGTGTGTTAGTGGATGGCCGCTTTGGGCAGGTCGGGGCTGTCGGCGATATGCTCGCCGATAATCAGCCCATCGGCACCGGCGGTCACAGGCAGGCTTTGCCCATCCAGCACCTGCCCCCCCAGCAGCAACTGCGCCAGCGGGTCTTGCAGGTGGCGCTGGATGACCCGTTTCAGCGGGCGCGCACCATAGACCGGGTCATAGCCCTTGTCGGCCAGCCATGCGCGGGCGCTGTCATCCATTTCTAGCGTGATTTTGCGCGCCAGAAGACGTTTCAGCAAGCGCTCGATCTGGATATCGACAATCGCATCCATATCCCTGCGCGCCAGACGGTCGAAGATAACGGTTTCATCCAGACGGTTCAGGAATTCGGGGCGGAAATGGGCGCGCACGGCTTCCATCACCTCTGTGCGGGCGGCCTCGGGGTCGGCCCCTTCGGCCAGCCGCGACAGGGCTTGTGACCCAAGGTTAGAGGTCAGCACGATCAGCGTTTGCTTGAAATCGACCGTGCGGCCATGGCCATCGGTCAGCACCCCGTCATCCAGCACCTGCAACAGCACGTTGAACACGTCTGGATGCGCCTTTTCGACCTCGTCGAACAGGATGACCTGATACGGCCTGCGCCGCACGGCTTCGGTCAGCACGCCGCCCTCGTCATACCCGACATAGCCCGGAGGAGCACCAATCAGCCGCGCGACCGAATGCTTCTCCATGAATTCGGACATGTCGATGCGCACCATGGCCTGATCGTCGTCGAACAGATAGGCCGCGACCGCCTTGGTCAGTTCGGTCTTGCCCACGCCGGTCGGCCCAAGGAACAAGAAAGACCCAAGCGGGCGGTTTTCATCGTTCAATCCTGCGCGCGCCCGGCGCACGGCATTGGCCACGGCCCGCAAGGCGCTGTCCTGACCGACCACGCGCTTGCGCAACGCGTCTTCCATGCGCAAAAGCTTCTCGCGCTCGCCTTCCAGCATCTTGGATGTCGGGATGCCTGTCCAGCGTTCGACCACCTCGGCAATCTGCTCTGGGCGCACGGCATCGGCGACCAGCTTCTCGGCCTCGCGCGCTTCGGCCTCTGCCAGTTTGCGCTCTAGCTCTGGGATGTCGCCATATTGCAGCCGCCCGGCGCTGGCGAAATCGCCCGTGCGCTTGGCGGTTTCCAGCTCTATCCGGGCGCGGTCCAGATCTTCCTTGATCTGGCGCGCGGCTTCCAGCTTGTCGCGCTCGGCCTGCCATGTGGCTGTCATTTCGGCGCTGCGCTGCTGCAACTCGGCCAGTTCGCGGTCAAGCGCGTCCAGCCGGTCCTTGGAGGCCGCGTCATCTTCCTTTTTCAGGGCCTCGGCCTCGATCTGCTTTTGCAAGATGTCGCGGTCCAGCGCATCCAGTTCTTCGGGCTTGCTGTCCACTTCCATGCGCAAGCGGCTGGCGGCCTCATCCATCAGGTCGATCGCTTTGTCGGGCAGGAACCGGTCGGTGATATAGCGATGCGAGAGCGTGGCCGCCGTCACCAGCGCACTATCGGAAATGCGCACGCCGTGGTGCAGTTCATATTTTTCCTTGATGCCGCGCAGGATGGAAATTGTATCCTCGACCGTCGGTTCCTCGACCAGAACGGGCTGGAACCGGCGGGCTAAGGCTGCGTCCTTTTCCACATGCTTGCGGTATTCATCCAGCGTGGTTGCGCCGACGCAGTGCAATTCGCCGCGCGCCAAAGCGGGCTTGATAAGGTTCGCGGCATCCATCGCGCCCTCAGATTTGCCCGCGCCGACCAGCGTGTGCATTTCGTCAATGAACAGGATGATCTCACCCTCGGCCGCGGTCACTTCGGACAGGATCGCCTTTAGCCGCTCCTCGAACTCGCCCCGGTATTTCGCGCCCGCAATCAGCGCGCCCATATCAAGCGCCATCAGCTTCTTGTCGCGCAGGGATTCCGGCACATCGCCGTTCACGATGCGCAGCGCCAGCCCTTCGGCAATGGCGGTTTTACCCACGCCCGGCTCGCCAATCAGCACTGGGTTGTTCTTGGTGCGGCGCGACAGAACCTGCATGGTGCGGCGGATTTCGTCATCACGGCCAATGATTGGGTCAATCTTGCCATCGCGCGCGGCATCCGTCAGGTCGCTGGCATATTTCTTCAGGGCGTCATAGCCCTCTTCCGCCGAAGCAGAATCGGCCCTGCGCCCTTTGCGCAAGTCATTGATCGCAGTGTTCAGGTTCTGCGCGGTCACGGCGCCGGCATCCAGCGCATCTTTCGCGTCGGACTTGACCAGCGCCAGCGCGGTCAATAGGCGTTCCACGGTGACAAAGCTGTCCCCTGCTTTCAAGGCGATCTGCTGCGCCTGATCCAGCACCTTCGCCATCTGCGGGTCCATGTAGATCTGACCATCACCACCCTGAACCTTGGGCAGCTTGGCCAATGCCAGATCGTTCGATTGCGCCACTTGTGCAGCAGCGCCGCCAGCGCGGGCAATCAGCTTGGTGGCCATGCCTTCGCCATCGTCCAGCAATGCCTTGAGCAGATGCGCGGGCACCAGCCGCTGGTGATCCTCGCGCAGGGCGATGGTTTGCGCCGCCTGAATGAAACCGCGGGCACGTTCGGTGAATTTGTCCATATTCATGTCGTTATCCTTTCTAAAGCACCCGTTCCTGAACCCCGCCTGACATGCAGCACGGCAGCCTGTATGGGCCTTGCGCCATATGTGGGTGGCGCTAAGCACTGTTGCAAGATTGGCACAGCGACTTGCGCGCAATTTTAAGTATCGCGTCACGGCATGTCGCGCGAAAGCCGTGCCCGTTCCGCATTCTTGCCCGAATTGGCGACAAAAGTGCGAATCTGTTGAATTGGTTTCTTGAGGCGTGACGATGGACCGACTGACCGAGATGGAAGCATTTGCCACGGTGGTGGACCAAGGCGGCTTTACCGACGCGGCCCGCAAGATGGGGATTTCCAAATCCGCCGTGTCCAAGCATGTCTCGGCCTTGGAAGCGCGGCTGGGCGCGCGGCTGTTGAACCGCACCACCCGGCGGGTCAGCCCCACCGATATCGGCCTTGCATATTATGACCGCGCGCGCCGTGTTCTGAACGATGCGGGCGAGGCTGACAGCCTTGTGACGGCCATGCAATCCGCGCCCTCTGGCGTGTTGCGGCTTGCGGTTCCGACCGATTTCGGCGCAACGCATTTGTCGCCCATCCTAGGCGAGTTCCTGAACCGCTACCCGGATGTGTCGGTCAACATGGTGCTGAAAAACCGCTATGTCGAACTGATCTCGGAAGGGTTCGATCTGGCCATCCGCATGGGCGAGATGGATGACAGCACGCTGCGTGCGCGCAAGATTTGTGAAACCACGCAACGTCTGATCGCGTCGCCCGCCTATTTGTCCGAACAGGGCCGCCCAGAGCGGCTGGACGATCTGAACGCGCATCGATTGCTATACTATTCGCACAATGCCGCGTCTTCTATGTGGAAGATCACCGCCCCGTCTGGCGAAGTGCGGCAAGTTCGGTCTGCAACATGGTTTTCCGTCAATGATGGCCAATCCCTGTTGACGGCGGCTATCAATGGTCTGGGCATCGCCTATCTGCCCAGCTTTCTTTATGCCGATGCGATGAAAGCCGGGCTGGTGGAAGATGTCATCCCTGACCTGCCGCGCGATGTGCAGGGCTTGCATGCGGTTTACCCATCGGGCCGCTATACCCAGCCCAAGGTGCGCGCGTTGATTGATTTTCTGGTCGAGAAATTCGGTACCCGCAACGCCGACGGCTGGTAACGCTTTTCTACCGCGCCCTTGCGGCGCAACCCTCGCCAAACTTGGCCAAGGCGCACTTCGGTGGCCTTGGCTTTTTCAGTCCCGATGATAGGGGCTGCCCGACAGGATGGTTGCAGCGCGGTAAATCTGTTCGGCCAGCATGACCCGCGCCAGCATATGCGGCCAGACCATGGGCGAGAGCGACAGCACCGTGTCGGCCCGCGCGCGCAGATCAGGGTCCAGCCCGTCCGCGCCCCCGATGACAAAGGCCATATCACGCGCGCCATGGTCGCGTGTGCGTGCCAAAAGCTGCGCGAAATCGGGCGATGACAGCATTACCCCGCGCTCATCCAGTGCAACCAAATGCGCCCCGTCCGGGATCGCCCGTGCCAGAAGCGGCACTTGGGCCGCAGGCGTTGTGGCCTTGCGCTCATCGACCTCATGCTCGTCACAAGGGCCAAGCGACAGGGCGCGCCCGATGCGGTCAAACCGTGTGCGGTAATCGTCGATCAATGCGCGTTCGGGGCCTTTGCGAAGCCGGCCCATCGCGCAGATATGAAGGCGCATGGCTTAGGCGCCCGAGCGCCCGATATCCTGCCACATCTTTTCAAGCTGGTAGAATTCGCGCACTTCCGGGCGGAAGATATGCACGACCACATCACCCGTGTCGATCAAGACCCAATCGCCGGTATCCTTGCCTTCGACGCGGGCGGTCAGGCGAAACGTCTCTTTCAGGCGGTCCATCAGCTTTTGCGCCATTGCGGCCACCTGCCGGGTTGACCGCCCAGAGGCCACGACCATCGTATCGGCCATCGCAGATTTGCCCTTCAGGTCAATCTGGACCACGTCTTCGGCCTTGTCGTCGTCCAGCGAGGACAGAACCAGTTCCAGTAAAGCCGCACTGGTCAGCGGCAGGGCAGGGGCGGGGCGGGCCGCGAACGCGGTCGGGTCGGTGTAGGACAGGGGCTGATCCTCCAAGATTTGCGATAAGGATAAGATAACATTCGCGCGGCCTTATCTCAATCACCCTGCAAGGTGCAATCGGCTTCGTGATGAAGAAATGCACAAGCGCGAAGCCGTTGCCATAGGGCGGGAATAGGCGTATCTAGCGCAGCATGTATAGGTTTTTCGACATGACAGATCACGCGCGCCTGCCGCAGCGTTTCACACGCGAGAACCGCTCGGTTCTGGCACGACTGTCTTGATCGCGCCCGCGCGCCCTTTGGTTGCGCCTTGAAGCTACGCCAAATTTCCGCTTATCCCGAGAGATATCGCCATGCCAAAAACCCTCTATGACAAAATCTGGGACGCCCATGTCGTGCACGAAGATGCCGATGGCACCAGCCTGCTGTATATTGACCGCCACTTGGTGCACGAAGTGACCAGCCCGCAAGCCTTTGAAGGGTTGCGCATGGCAGGCCGCAAGGTGCGCGCGCCAGAGCGCACCATTGCCGTGCCCGATCACAATGTGCCCACCACCGAAGGGCGCGACAATCCCGACCAGATGCCAGAAGACAGCCGTATTCAGGTCGCAGCCCTTGACACGAATGCCAAGGAATTCGGCATACACTATTACCCGGTGTCGGATGTGCGCCAAGGCATCGTGCATATCGTCGGCCCCGAACAGGGTTGGACCTTACCGGGCATGACCGTGGTTTGCGGCGACAGCCACACCGCCACCCATGGAGCGTTCGGCGCGCTGGCGCATGGCATCGGCACGTCCGAAGTGGAACATGTTCTGGCCACGCAAACGTTGATCCAGAAGAAATCCAAGAACATGAAGGTGGAAATCACCGGCTCGCTGCCGCCGGGGGTAACCGCCAAGGACATCACCCTGTCCGTCATCGGGGCGACTGGCACCGCGGGCGGTACCGGCTATGTCATCGAATATTGCGGCCAAGCAATCCGTGAACTCTCGATGGAAGGGCGCATGACCGTGTGCAACATGGCCATCGAAGGCGGCGCACGTGCCGGGATCATCGCGCCGGATGAAAAGACCTTCGCCTATGTGCAGGGCCGTCCCCATGCACCCAAGGGCGCACAATGGGAAGCGGCGCTCGCTTGGTGGAAAACGCTCTATTCGGATGATGATGCGCATTGGGACAAGGTTGTCACCCTGCGCGCCGAGGACATCGCGCCGGTTGTCACATGGGGCACCTCGCCCGAAGACGTGCTGCCCATCACCGCCACCGTGCCCGACCCTGCCAGCTTTACCGGCGGCAAGGTCGAGGCCGCGCGTCGCGCGCTTGACTATATGGGTCTGACAGCGGGCCAAAAGCTGAGCGATATCGAAATCGATACCGTTTTCATCGGGTCCTGCACCAATGGCCGGATCGAAGATCTGCGCGCCGCTGCCGACATCCTCAAGGGCCAGAAGATCAAGGTCAAACGCGCCATGGTCGTGCCCGGATCGGGCCTTGTGCGTGCGCAGGCCGAAGAAGAGGGGCTGGCGCAAATATTCATCGATGCAGGCTTTGAATGGCGCTTGGCAGGTTGTTCCATGTGCTTGGCCATGAACCCCGACCAACTGGCGCCGGGCGAACGCTGCGCGGCCACCTCGAACCGCAATTTCGAGGGCCGCCAAGGCCGTGGCGGTCGCACGCATCTGATGTCGCCCGCCATGGCGGCGGCGGCTGCCATCACCGGGCGCCTGACCGATGTGCGTGACCTGATGCTCGAACCCGCCTGATTTCATCCTTGCAAAAATATCCTGGGGTCCGGGGCAAAGCCCCGGTGCTTCCAGCCAGGAGAAGACCTATGGAAAAATTCACTACCCTGACAGGCGTTGCCGCGCCTATGCCGCTGGTCAATATCGACACCGATATGATCATTCCCAAACAGTTCTTGAAAACCATCAAGCGGTCAGGGCTGGGCGTGAACCTGTTCGACGAGATGCGCTATGACAATGACGGCAACGAGATTGCGGATTTCGTGCTGAACCAGCCCGCTTATCGCAACGCTCAGATCCTTGTCGCGGGCGACAATTTCGGCTGCGGGTCGTCGCGCGAACATGCGCCTTGGGCGCTTTTGGATTTCGGCATCCGCTGCGTCATCTCGACCAGTTTCGCCGATATCTTCTACAATAACTGCTTCAAGAACGGCATTCTACCGATCGTTCTGCCGCAAGAACAGGTCAATGCCCTGATGGATGATGCCCGCAAGGGCGAGAACGCGCGCATCGCGGTCGATCTGGAAGCGCAGACCGTCACCGGGGCGGATGGCACGGAATATCACTTCGAACTGGATGCGTTCAAGAAGCATTGCTTGCTGAACGGGCTGGATGACATCGGCCTTTCTTTGGAGAAAGTAGCGTCAATTGACGCTTTCGAGGCGCAGGCAGCCCAAGCGCGACCTTGGGTCTAATCTCTGAAAAATCTGCATTTTCTGACGGCACCCGGCGCGGGTGCCGTTTTTTTTCCACAAATTTGATGCAAAGACGCGACAGTTCGACCTCGAAAATGCCCCATCCCTTGCCAATAGTAACTCTGGCTCTTGCTAGGATGACCAAAAATGGGCAACATTGTGTCAACAATAAGGCAGCTGCGGTTGTTCGGACTATCCGATAAGTTGAAAGCAGCGAAAACACTGCGGGGGCCAACCCTGCATCAGGCACCGAAACGAGGCAATCGAGCGTCTATGTCGCATGTGGCACAAAGTTTTCTGCGCGGCCTGTTGGTCGTGGCCTTCGTGCTGTTGCCCGCGATGTTGCTGCCGGGAATCTCTCAGGACGTAGCGCAGGCCGCGACCCTGATCGCACTGATCTCGGGGGCTGTCGTAATGGCGGAATACGCCGCAGCCTATCCGGGCCTGATCGAATTTCGCGATGCCAAGCCCTATAATCGTCTGCGTTTCGGCATGTTGGTCGCGGTCGTTCTGGTGCTTGCGGTGTTGCAACGCGGGGTCACAGCGGGGGATCCGGGCGTCTTGGGTGCCGTGGCCTTGTGGCTGGCAGGTGCGTTTGATTTCAGCTTCAGCCCCATTCGGCTATTGGTCCTGTCGTTGCCGCAGGGCCTGCCGGTCGAGCATTTGCTGAACGTCATGGCCAGCGCGGCGCTGGCTTTCGTGATGTGCTTTTTCGGCCTGTTGCTGTTCGTCGGCACGATGTTGATGAAGTATTGGCCTGCGAAGGGCAGTTCGTTCAACGTCTGGATCAACCTGCCCAATTTCGACCCAACCAAAGGTGTCGACGTGGTCCAGCGTCTGGAGCGGGACGCGCAAATTAACGTTATGTTAGGGGTCGTCCTGCCATTCTCTTTGCCGGTGTTGCTGCATCTGTCCAGCCTGCTGGTGCAGCCGCTGACGTTTGAAAACAGTCTGACATTGGTCTGGGGGGTGGCGTTCTGGGCATTCATTCCGTTCAGCCTTATAATGCGGGGCATTGCCATGTATCGCGTCACACAGCTGATCCGTGCTCAACGCCGCCGCATTGCAGAAGAAGAGGCTGCGGTGCCCTTGCCCGCGCGCTCTGCCTATACCTGATCTTTCTGTGCGCTCCGGCGGCGGCCTTTCCGCCAGCCCCGGGCGCAGATACGGTGCGCATCGCATTCTGGCGGGTCGATTTTGCAGCGGCCGGGCCGGGGGCTGCGCTTGCCGCGATCCTAGCGCGCCGCCCGCATACAGTTGCAATGGCGCAGGTTATCGCGGGCCTTGCCCCTGATATTCTGGTCCTGTCGGGTGTCGATTATGACCCACGGGGTCATACGTCAGCGGCCCTGAACGCACTGATTGCCGCGCAGGGCTATGATCTGCCCCACACCTTTGCGCCCACCCCGAATGCGGGCATGCCCAGCGGCGTTGATTTGAACGGCGACGGCATGGCGCATGGCGCCGATGATGCGCATGGCTATGGTGCCTATGCAGGCGCGCGCGCGTTGCTTTTGCTGTCGCGCTACCCATTGGCGACCGACCGGCTGCGCGATTTCACCCAAATGCTGTGGCGCGATTTGCCGGGCGCAATGCTGTTTACCGGCGCAACCCCAGAGCAGCTTGCGGTGCACCGCTTGTCCAGCATTGCGCATGTCGCCTTGCCTGTCCTGCTGCCCAATGGCGCGGACCTGTGGCTGTTGGCCTATCATGCTGGCCCGCCGCTATTCGGCAACCACCCCGACCGCAACCGCAACCGCAACCACGACGAAAGCGCCTTCTGGTCGCATTGGTTGTCGGGGGAGTTGGCGGATAAACCGCCCCTTGGTCCGTTTGTGCTGGCAGGTGGCAGCAACCTTGACCCGTTCGACGGGGACGGTTTGTCAGAGGCGATGCGCCGCCTTCTGGCCCATCCGCGACTGCAAGACCCGCGCCCCACCAGCCCGGGCGGGGCGGCGACTGCAAATGCCGATCATATCGGACCGGCAGAGCAAGATACCGCCGCGTGGGACGAAAAACAGGGCAATCTGCGCGTCAGCTATGTGCTACCATCCTCGGATATGACCGTGCTTGGCTCTGGGGTGCTATGGCCCCTGCCGGGCACCCCGCTTGATGACCTGCTGACAGCCACAGGCAGCGCCCATAAACCCGTTTGGCTGGATCTGTCGCTTAATTGAGCAGACCTGCATGGCGCATGGCGGCGTCCATGCGTGCCTGTGCGACCTCTGTCAGGCCAACAAGCGGCAGGCGCACATCCGGGCGGCATTTGCCAAGGCGCGACAGCCCGTATTTCGCAGCAACCAGCCCCGGCTCTGCAAAGATGGCCACATGCAGCGGCATCAGCCGGTCATGAAGTTCAAGCGCGCGGACGTAGTCGCCCGCCAGCGTTGCTTCTTGAAATTCCGCACAAAGCCGGGGTGCTACATTCGCAGTAACCGAAATACAGCCCACCCCGCCCTGAGCGTTGAAGCCCGGCGCGGTCGCATCCTCGCCCGATAGCTGAATGAAATCGGGGCCGCAGGCCATGCGTTGTAGGCTGACACGTTCCAGCTTGCCCGTGGCATCTTTCACCCCGACAATGCGCGGAAGCTCTGCAAGGCGCGCCATCGTGTCGGGCATCATGTCGACCACGGACCGGCCCGGAATGTTGTAGATGATGATCGGCAATTCGCAGGCATCATGCAGCGCGGTAAAATGCGCGATAAGCCCTTCTTGTGTGGGCTTGTTGTAATAGGGCGTGACAACAAGTGCCGCGTCGGCCCCGACAGTTTCCGCGTGGCGTAAAAAGCCGATCGCCTCTGTCGTATTGTTGGACCCTGCCCCTGCAATCACCGGCACGCGGCCCGCCGCTGCTTGCACCACTTCTTCAATGACGCGCTTATGCTCGTCATGGCTAAGCGTTGGGCTTTCGCCGGTCGTGCCAACCGGCACCAACCCGTGCGAGCCTTCGGCAATCTGCCAGTCGATCAGCGCATGCAAAGCGTCGAGGTCCAGAGCGCCGTCCTTCAAGGGCGTGACCAATGCCGGAATCGAACCCCTGATCTGCATCTGCCTGTCCCCCAAAAGTTGCGCGCCTGATTGCGCGATTGTGTGTTGTCGCAGGATTTGTGGCGGTTAGAACGAAGTGGCGTGTTTTTCAAGGTCAAAAGAGGAGTTCCCATGCAACTGCGCGGCCCAGAGAGCTTTGCCACGGCTTGCCTTTTCGCGCTGTGGGGCTGGGGCAGTGCACCAGCGGTTGCGCAAGACACGCCGCCGCCGCCCCGCATCGTGGGTGTGCTGGGCAATGCGCTGGATGCCGCGGAGGGGGGCGATCTGGACAGCGCCCGCGCGTTGGTGGCACCACTGGGCGCGGTCGCAGACAGTTTGGTGACATGGGAATTCCTGCGCGGCGGCACGGCCAGCCCCGACGCCTATGCGCGCTTTCTGAAAGCTCATGCGCATTGGCCGCTCGCGGACCACCTGCAACGTCTGGCCGAGGCGGAATTGGCCGATGCAGACGTAGATTCCGCGCAGGTGCGCGCGTTTTTCGAGACGCGCCGCCCATTGACCGAAGAGGGCAGGCTGGCCCTGGCCTTCGCGCTGCGCGAGGCCGACCCGGACCGCGCCAAGGAACTGGCCCGCGCGCTGTGGTCGGATGCCCCCATGTCGGCAGAAGACGAGGCCCGTCTGCTTTCGGCATTCGGTTCGCTGCTGGAGCCGTTGCATGGCGACCGCGTGGAGGCGCTGCTATGGACCGGCGCGCGAGAGGCCGCCGCGCGCACCATCCCGCGGCTGGATGCCGACCGACAGGCTTTGGCGCGCGCACGGATCGCGCTTCAGGCGCGGCAATCGGGGGTTGATGCGCTGGTCGCGGCGGTGCCAGAACGGTTGCGCAATGACCCCGGCCTTGCTCATGACCGCTTTGATTTTCGCTATGATCAAGTCAGCGGCGAAAGCGCCGCCGATCTGATGTTGCAGCAATCGCGCGCGCCCGAAGGCTTGGGCCGCCCGCAGGCTTGGGCCGCACGGCGTATCGCGCTGGTGCGTGCGGCAATGTCGGATGAGGATTACGAACGGGCCTACGATCTTGCCACGCCGCATGGGCTGGAGGATGGTATCGCCTTTGTCGATCTGGCCTTTCTGGCCGGGTTTCTGGCACTGGAGCATCTTGACGACCCAAAACAGGCGCTGGAGCATTTCCGGGCCTTGCGGGTGCGCGTGTCCAGTCCGATCTCGCTGGGGCGCGCGGGTTACTGGGAAGGCCGCGCGCATGAGGCCGCAGGCGACCCGGTTTCGGCGCAGGCGGCTTACGAATTCGCCGCCGAATACCAGACCGCCTATTACGGCCAGCTTGCCGCCGACCGGATCGGGCTGCCGTTCGATTCCGCGTTGATCGATGGCCCGACCTACCCGGATTGGCAAGAAACGGACCTCGCGGAGTCTGACCTGCTGGCAGCGGCCAAGCTGCTTTATGATGCGGGCGATTGGTATGAGGCCCGCCGCTTCTTGATGCATCTTGCCACGCAACTTTCGGCAGAGGCCGAACTGGGCGCGCTTGCCGACCTGATGCTTGACTGGGGAGAGCCGAATTTCGCGCTGAAATTGGCCAAGATCGCGGTGCAACAGGGAATCGTGCTGCCGCGCGCCTATTTCCCGGTTCCAGCAGGCCGGGTGGATACAACCTCTGCCCCTGCCGAGCTGATCCTTGCGATCACCCGGCGCGAAAGCGAATTTGACCCGCGTGCGCGCAGCAGCGCCGATGCGCGCGGGTTGATGCAGCTTTTGCCGGGGACCGGGCAGATGATGGCGCAGCGTCTGGGTGTGGCTTTCGACCCGTTGGACCTGACGCTTGATCCGGGGCTGAACATGCGCTTGGGGGCGGCCTATCTGGCAGAATTGCGCGACGAATTCGGGCCATCCTTGGCGCTGGTCGCAGCGGGCTACAATGCCGGGCCGGGCCGCCCGCGCCGCTGGGTGTCTGAAATCGGCGATCCGCGTGATCCGCAGGTTGATTTCGTGACATGGGTGGAACGCGTGCCCTTCGCGGAAACGCGCAACTACATTATGCGCGTGGCCGAATCGCAGGTCATCTATCGCAGTCGGCTGGCAGGCAGCCCGCAACCGATTGATCTAGAAGGGATTATCCGGGGCCGCTAAGCTGGATTAGCCCGCCAAACAGGCCCAAGGCGGCGGGTGCGGGTCGGCCAGTCGTTGGTTGATCGCGTCCAGATCCAGCGGGCGCGACGGGGCTTGCTGATGCGGCGCGAAGGCCGTGTAGCCGAACAGGTCGAAATCCCAACGGTAGATCTCATGCACTAGATGCAAGGTCAGATCGTCGAAATAGCTTTCGACCGGCAGATCGGGTTTGCGCGTGACATTGAATCGGGGCAACACGGCGGGCCGCCTGTCCGGTGCAATCCGCGCCATCACGGGGGCTATGCCGGTGGCAAACCGCTCGACCGGGAACAGGTGATCGAAGGCAACCCCGTTCACCGCGAAAGAGCGCAGATGCTGCGCTTGTGGGGTCCAGTGGCGATCATACCAGAACCGGTCCCGATTGCGCAGCGTATCGCGCAGGAACAGCACGAACCGTCGAAACGCCGGGCGCGGGTCGGCGCTGTCCGCCAGATCGGCACCGTAATGCTGTGTCAGCACATCGCGCAGGTTTCCCCTGTAATATGAACCGTCGCGTTGTCGCGTGCAGACCTTGTCATGAAAACAGGCCAGCAGCCGGGAATAGGGGTTGCGCAGGGCAGAAAAGACCAACCGATCAGATTGGCCGAGTGCCGTGGCAAAGGCTGGGTCCGGCCATTGCACCGTGCCCGCTTCGGCATCGTGAATATCGCCTGCGAAGAACCTGCCATGGTCGGCGTGATACAACAACTGACCCAAGGTCGAGCAGGCCGCTTTCGGCACCTCGCGGTAGACCAGCGGGACCGAACCGCAGGCGCGCCCCCCCGACAGCCGACCCGGGTGCAGACTCATGCCGCTGGCAGGTCTGTGCATGGCTGTCCCTTTCCCTTGGGCCGTGAAGCGCGTAATATGTTCAGGTCACACAAGCCGGACGGTTCCATGCCCTATACCTACGACGACCAGAACATTTTCGCCAAGATATTGCGAGGCGAGATTCCCTGCAACAAGCTGGCAGAAACAGAGCACTGCCTGGCCTTTCACGACATTGCCCCGCAGGCCCCGCAGCATGTGCTGGTCATCCCCAAGGGCGCTTATGTAAATTACGACCATTTCGCCAGCACGGCGTCGGATGCAGAGATCGTGGATTTCACGCGCGCGGTGGCTTCGGTCTGTGCGCAGCTTGGTGTCTGCCCATCAGAGGGCGCGGCTGGATATCGGCTGATTTCGAATGCCGGGCCAGATGGGATGCAGGAAGTGCCGCATCTGCATGTCCATATTCTGGCGGGAACTAGAATCGGGCCATTGACCGTGAAGCGCACTTGACCTTCGCCTGACAAGCCCCTAATCCCGCAGTCAGAGGCGAGTTGGCGGAGTGGTTACGCAGCGGATTGCAAATCCGTGTACACCGGTTCGATTCCGGTACTCGCCTCCAGCTATTCACCACTTTTCGCAACCCAGTCTTTCGTCGCGCTGATCGCAGTCAGGGCGCGTTGGAATGGGTATTGGCACAGGGCGCGTGCCAATCGGTTCCCGCCATTTCTGGTCGGTTTTGGCTGCATTGGTCAAAGGATGCGACCCGCTACAACCGACAGACCCGCATGAGTCGGTCCTTCGGTTCTTTTCGGTTTCTTTCCAACCGGACACTGCACTTTGCCTGTGATCTGTCACTTTCACAGGCGAATGTTGCGAAATGCAGCAGATCACTTGTTTAACCGCTTGACCGTTTGGCCAAGCTTGTCGCAAGTTATCCATGCAGATGACGCAAATGCGCCATTGCTCAACGCCCAAAAGGGCAGACCGCCGCCAAGGCGGCGTCAACAGAGAGGATAACATGAAAAAATCCGTATTCTACGGCACCATTGCCGCATCGGCATTGCTGGCCGGTGGCGCCAGCGCCCAGTCTATGCTGGAAACCATTCAGGATAGAGGAGAGCTTGCTTGCGGCGTGTCCACCGGGCTTGCCGGCTTCTCGGCGCCTGATGCGAATGGTGTCTGGCAGGGTTTCGACGTGGCGGTCTGCCGCGCTGTTGCGGCGGCGGTTCTGAACGACCCGATGGCCGTAAACTTCGTGTCGACCACCGGGCAGACCCGCTTCTCTGCGCTCGCTTCGGGCGAGGTCGACATGCTGGCGCGCAACACCACTTGGACCTTCTCGCGTGATGTTGACTTGGGCAACACCTTCGCCGGTGTGAACTACTATGACGGTCAGGGCTTCATGGTGAACCGCGAGTTGGGCGTCAGCTCTGCAATGGAACTGGACGGCGCGACGGTCTGTATCCAGACCGGAACCACCACAGAACTGAACTTGGCCGATTTCTTCCGTGTCAACGGCATGAGCTATGAGCCGGTTCCGATTGAAACCAATGCCGAAGCACAGCAGCAGTATCTGGCTGGCGCTTGTGACGTTTACACCACCGACGCGTCGGGTCTGGCGGCAACGCGTGCGTCCTTCCCAGAGCCGGGCAACCACGCAATCCTGCCCGAGATCATCTCGAAGGAACCGCTTGGGCCGGCTGTGCGCCAAGGCGACGAGCAGTGGGCTGATATCGTGCGCTGGGTCTTGAACGCGCTGATCGCAGCCGAAGAACTGGGCGTGACCTCTGCCAATATCGAAGAGCTGAAGGCGGGCACCGACAACCCCGAGATCAACCGTATGCTGGGCTCGGAAGGTGAGTTGGGCGCGATGCTGGGGCTTGATGCCGAATGGGCTGTGCGCGCAATTGCGGCTGGCGGCAACTATGGCGAAATCTTCGCCTCGACCATTGGCGAGCAAACTCCGATCGGTCTGGCACGCGGTCTGAACGCTCAATGGACCCAAGGTGGCCTGCTTTACGCACCGCCCTTCCGCTAAGTTCTGGCACCGGAACCGCGCCCCCCGGTCGGGGCGCGGTTTTTTCGTTTCTGTTTTACCCCTGAGCGCCTTTGGCCAGACGTTGCCGCCGAGCAGCGACAGGAGAGTTTTATGTCGAGCACCAGCGATCTTCGCACGCAGACAGCGCCGCCGAAAACGGCCTTCCGGTTTAGCATGCTGCTGTACGACCAGCGCTACCGGTCGGTTACAATTCAGATCGTGTTCCTGTTTGTCCTGATGTTGGGGATCGCGTGGTTGGTCGATAACACGATCAGCAACTTGCGTGCGCTGGGCAAGGATTTCAGCTTTGCATTCCTGTCTGCCCCTGCCGGGTATGACATCAACCAGCGTCCCATCGAATATAATAGCCAGATGACCCATGGCCGCGCAGCCTTGGTCGGCCTGCTGAACACGGCAATTCTGGCGGTGATGGCCTGTGCGCTGGCGACCGTTCTGGGCGTGATTGCCGGTGTCTTGCGCCTGTCCAACAATTGGATCGTGGCGCGGCTGATGACGATCTATGTCGAATTGTTCCGCAACATTCCGACCTTGGTCTGGATCATCATCTTCGGTGCCATCATGACCGAATCGATGCCCGCGCCATCCGCCTTCCGTGGCGATACCCCAAGTGCCAGCATGTTCTTGAACGACTCGGTCGCGATCACCAACCGGGGCGTCTACATTCCGGCCATTCAGTTTGCCACTGACTTGGGCACTTTGCCGCTGGGCGTAGTGGCGCCATCCATCAATTGGCTGTTGGTTCTGGTTGCCATCATCGGGGGCATCTATGCCAACAAGGCAATCCTCAAACATGCCACGGCGGTTCAGAACGCGACCGGGCTGCGCCCCAAGACATGGTGGAAAAGCCTTGCTGTGTTGTTCGGCCCCTTGGTGGTTCTGTTCGTGCTGTTCGGCGCACATCTGGAGTATCCGGAATTGCGCGGCTTCAACTTTGCGGACGGCGTGCATTTGCGCAATTCGCTGATCGCAATGTGGTTGGGGCTTGGCATCTATACCGGTGCCTTCGTGGCGGAGAATGTGCGCTCTGGGATTCTGGCAATCTCGCGGGGGCAGACCGAAGCGGCCTTTGCGCTGGGCTTGCAACCGGGCAAGACGATGCGGCTGGTGATCCTGCCGCAAGCGTTGCGGGTGATTATCCCGCCCTTGATCTCGCAATATCTGAACATCACCAAGAACACGTCGCTGGGTCTGGCCGTGGGCTATATGGACCTGCGATCGACCCTTGGGGGCATCACCATCAACCAGACCGGGCGCGAGTTGGAGGGGATGCTGCTGATGATGCTGATCTACCTGGCCGTCAGTCTTGGGATCTCTGGTGCGATGAATGTCTACAACAATCGCGTCAAGCTGAAGGAGCGGTAATATGAGTGATACCAACCCTATCAGCTATGTCCGCGAAACAATGCTGGACCAGCAAGAGCCGCCCGTCACCGAACGCGGCGCCATCAAGTGGCTGCGAGAGAACCTGTTTTCGGGCTGGTTGAATTCGCTGCTGACGGTTGCATCCCTTGGGGTGATCTGGTTCCTAATCATCGAAATCGGTCCATGGCTGATGAACACGGTCTGGAACGCGGAATCGTTGCGCCAATGTCGGGAAGTGCTTGACGGTAGCTCTGGCGCCTGTTTCGCGGTCATCAAGGACCGGTGGCACCAATTGCTGTTTGGCTTCTACCCGAGAGAACACTATTGGCGCCCGGTCTTGGCACTGGTGTTGATGCTTGTGGCCCTTGCCCCGATCCTGTTCGCAGAATTGCCGCGTAAGATGCTGTTCTTCTCGGCCCTGTTCCCGTTCATCGGCTATCACCTGCTGTGGGGCGGATCCATCTGGTTCCCCATTTCGATTTTGCTGGGGTTCGTGGCCGGGTATGTTGCATTCCGATTGGTGGTGAAGGTTTCGTCTTTGGTCGGCGTGATCGCGGCGGTCGCGGGAACCTTGCTGTGGTGGGTGTTTCTTGCCGGGCCATTTGACGCAGCGCTTTATTCAGTGGCCCCGATTGGGCTGGAATTCGTCCGCTCCGACAGTTTCGGGGGGTTCCTGATTTCCATCGTGATCGGGGTGTCGGGGATTTCGCTGTCCTTGCCGCTTGGCATCTTGCTGGCTTTGGGGCGGCAGTCCGATATGATCTTCGTGAAATCCGTCTGCGTGGTGTTCATCGAATTCATCCGCGGCGTGCCGCTCATCACGCTGTTGTTCACCGCATCGCTGCTGCTGAACTATTTCCTGCCGCCGGGCACCAGCTTTGACCTTATCCTGCGCGTGGTCATCATGGTGACGCTGTTTGCCGCCGCCTATATGGCAGAGGTGATCCGCGGTGGTCTGGCCGCCTTGCCCAAGGGCCAGTATGAGGCGGCCGATGCGCTGGGTCTGGATTACTGGAAGGCGCAGCGGCTCATCATCATGCCGCAGGCTTTGAAAATCTCGATTCCCGGTATCGTGAACACTTTTATCGGGCTGTTCAAGGATACCACTCTGGTTGTGTTCATCGGGCTTTTGGACCCGATCGGGCTGTCCAACGCCATCCGCGCCGATACCGACTGGAACGGGATCTACTGGGAACTGTTCATCTTTATCGGGGCTTTGTTTTTCATTTTCTGTTTCAGCATGTCGCGTTACTCCATGTATCTGGAGCGCAAGCTGAAAACCGATCATCGATAAGGAGTGTGACATATGTCAGACCTAGCTGCCCCCGAAATCCCCGTTGATCGCGATATCGACATCAGCAAAATGCAGGTCAGCGACGAGCTGGCGATCCAGATCACCGGTATGAACAAGTGGTATGGGTCATTTCATGTGCTTCGTGACATCAACATGTCGGTCTATCGCGGCGAGCGGATTGTGGTCTGTGGCCCGTCAGGGTCGGGGAAATCCACGCTCATCCGCTGCATCAACCGTTTGGAAGAACATCAGGCAGGGCAGATCATTGTCGATGGCACTGAACTGACGGGCGATCTGAAGAACATCGACAAGGTGCGCTCAGAGGTCGGGATGGTGTTCCAGCATTTCAACCTGTTCCCGCATCTGACCATTCTGGAAAACTGCACCCTCGCGCCCATCTGGGTGCGCAAGGTGCCAAAACGTCAGGCCGAGGAAACGGCCATGCATTTTCTGGAAAAAGTGAAAATCCCGGAACAGGCCAACAAATATCCCGGCCAGTTGTCGGGCGGTCAGCAGCAGCGCGTGGCCATTGCGCGGTCACTGTGCATGAAACCGCGTATCATGCTGTTCGACGAACCGACCTCGGCGCTTGACCCGGAAATGATTAAAGAAGTGTTGGACACCATGATCGCGCTGGCCGAAGAAGGCATGACCATGATCTGCGTGACCCATGAAATGGGCTTTGCGCAGGCTGTTGCGAACCGGGTAATCTTCATGGACCAAGGCCAGATTGTGGAACAGAACGAACCGAAAGAGTTTTTCAGCAATCCGCAATCGGATCGCACGAAGCTGTTCCTGAGCCAGATTCTGGGGCACTGACCTGCAGGCGCCTCGAAAACCGAAACGGGGGCCGCGCGGCCCCCGTTTTCATTTCGTCAGGATCAGCTTGCCCGCGCGGGTAATGCGAAGCTGGTAGGTTTTGCCGTCCAGTACGATCTGTGCCAGATTGCCACCGCGCGTCAGGTTGTAGACGTCATGCACCGGGGCGGTGGGGGCGGTCTCGGGGATGAAACGGGTAATGGCGTTCATGGGCTCTCTCTTGGGTCAGATGTGGGTTGGCTGACCTGTCGGTTGGCTCTGACATAAACCTGACAAAATAAATCGGATTTGTCAAACCGCTTTTGCGGCAGGGGCCACGCCCCCGGTCGCCGCCGTGATCCGCGCCGCTGTTTCGACGACAAGCGCCCCGATCCGGTCCAGATTGCCGGCCTCTAGCCGAAAGGCCGGGCCAGAGACCGACACACCCGCCACCGGTTCGCCATGCGGGTTGAAGATGGGGGCGGCAATGCAGCGCATCCCCGGCGCGCGCTCTTCATCGTCAAAGGCAAAGCCGCGCGCGCGGGTGCGGGCGCAATCGGCTTGCAGCGCGTCCAGCGATGTCAGGGATGCGGGTGTGAAAGCCTGCAACCCTCTGCGCGCCACCACTTGCGCGACCCGCGCGTCGTCAAACCATGCCAGCAGGGCTTTGCCGATGCCCGACACATGCATTGGCCCAATCGTGCCGGGGGGAAAGAAGGCGCGAATCGCCTGATGCGTTTCGACCTGCGTTAGGAACAATACCTCGTCCTGTTGTTCCACGCCCAGATTGGCCGTCTCGCCGCTGTCGCGCATCAGGGCTTGCATTGGCGCGCGGGCGCGTTCCACCAGCGAGGTGCGGCGCAGAAACGACGTGCCCGCGCGGAACGTGCCGACGCCGACGTGCCAGACTTGCCCGGCTGGGTCTAGGTCCACCATCTCGCGCTGTTGCAGGGTGATCAGCACACGGTAAACGGTTGCGGTGGATTGCCCGCAAGCACTGGCAAGGGTCGACAGCGTCATCCCTTCGGATTGCGCCAAGGTTTCTAGAATTGCCATGGCCCGGTCCAGGGACTGAATCGTGTTCTGCGCCGTTTTGTCATGGAATGCGCGCGGGCGACCGCGCCGTGAAAGTTGTGTCATCGGCTACCTTTTCGCCAAGCGCCGCAGTGCAGAAAGCAGAGTGAAAAACGCTTAGCATCTGTAATATAACATGAAATCTGTGTTTTTCACATTGGGCAATGATTTTTCAAAAAAATTGAAAAATACCGCCAAAGCTGTGACAACGCCCCCAATACCAAAAAGGGGGACAAGATGTCTTTGCAGAACCCGGTTTTCATTCCCGGCCCGACCAATATGCCCGAAAGCCTGCGCAAGGCGTGTGACATGCCGACCATCGACCACCGATCACCCGCCTTTGCCGCGGTGTTCCAGCCTGCTGTGGCCGGCGTGAAAGAGGTGCTGGGCATGGAAGCGGGCGAAGTGCTGCTGCTGCCCGCCACCGGCACTGGCGGCTGGGAAGCCGCGATCAGCAACGCGCTCTCGCCCGGTGACAAGGTTCTGGCCGCGCGCCACGGCATGTTCAGCCATCGCTGGATTGACCTGTGCCAGCGTCATGGGCTGGATGTGCAGATCATCGAAGCGCCATGGGGCGAAGGTTGCCCGACCGACGCAATGGGCGAAGCCTTGGCTGCGGATACCGACCATAGCATCAAGGCCGTGTTGGCCACGCATAATGAAACCGCAACTGGTGTGCGCTCTGACATTGCCGGCCTGCGCGCTGCGATGGACAAAGCTGGCCACCCGGCGCTTCTGCTGGTCGATGGTGTCAGCTCCATCGCCTCTATGCCGTTCGAGATGGATGCGTGGGGCGTGGATATTGCCGTTGCCGGCTCGCAAAAAGGCTTCATGCTGCCCGCTGGTCTGGCCATTCTGGGCGTGTCGTCCAAGGCGCTGGCCGCGCGGGACAGCGCCACATTGCCGCGCACCTATTTCGACTTTGGCGATATGCTGAAGGGCTATGCCGCAGGCGGCTACCCGTTCACCCCGCCGGTGGGGCTGATAAACGGGTTGGCCGCCAGCATTGCCATGCTTCAGGCAGAGGGGCTGGACAATGTCTATGCGCGGCACCACCGCTTGGCAGAGGCCACGCGCCGCGCCGTGGGGGGCTGGGGCCTGAAGGTCTGCGCGGCGCGGCCCGACCTCTATTCCGACACTGTAACCGGCGTCATGGCGCCCGAAGGGTTCAACGGCACCGATGTGGTGACATTGGCCGCCAGCAAATACGGTGTCGCTTTTGGTGTTGGGCTGGGCGAAGTCGCGGGCAAGTTGTTCCGCATCGGCCATCTGGGCAGCTTGACCGATGTGATGCTGCTATCGGGGCTGGCCACGGCAGAGATGTGCATGGCCGATCTGGGCTGGCCGGTCAAACTGGGCAGTGGCGTGGCGGCGGCTCAAGAGTATCTGCGCGGCACGACGGCGGAATCGATCGCCAAGGCCGCATAAGCTGCAACCGGCGGGGCAGGCGGGGCGTGGAACCCCGCATGCCTTGGCCATCTGACATCTGGGGGTGATATGAAAGACCACACAGACGCACCATTGCCGACATATGACGATGTGATCGCGGCCCATGAGCGGATTAAACCGTATATCCATCGCACGCCGATCCTGACCTCGGAATTCATGAACAAACTGACCGGGGCAGAGCTGTTCTTTAAATGCGAGAACTTCCAGAAAGCTGGTGCGTTCAAGGTGCGCGGCGCGTCGAATGCCGTGTTCGGCCTGTCGGACGCAGATGCGGCCAAAGGCGTCGCCACGCATTCCAGCGGCAACCATGCCTTGTCGCTCAGCTACGCGGCGGGCCGCCGGGGCATTCCGTGTCATGTGGTCATGCCGCGCACCGCGCCGCAGGCCAAGAAAGACGCCGTGATTGGCTATGGCGGCACGATCACCGAATGTGAGCCATCGACGACCAGCCGTGAAGCGGTTTTTGCCGAAGTTCAGGCCCGCACCGGGGCCGATTTTGTCCACCCCTATAACGACCCGCGCGTGATCGCAGGGCAGGCCACTTGCTCGCGCGAGATGATGGAGCAGGTCGAAGGGCTGGATGCCGTAATCGCGCCCATTGGCGGCGGCGGCATGATTTCGGGTTGCTGCCTGACGCTGTCGAATATCGCTCCGCATGTTGAGATTTATGCCGCCGAACCCGAACAGGCCGATGATGCCTATCGCAGCTTCAAGGCGGGCCATATCATTGCCGATGACGCGCCCAACACCATCGCAGATGGTTTGAAAGTGCCGCTGAAAGAAAACACATGGCATTTCGTGTCGCATCATGTGACCGATATTCTGACCGCGTCGGAACAGGAAATCATCGATGCGATGCGTCTGACATGGGCGCGCATGAAGATCGTGATGGAGCCAAGCTGCGCCGTGCCGCTGGCCACCATCCTGAAAAACCCCGAGGTGTTTCGTGGAAAGCGCGTTGGCGTGATTATCACCGGGGGCAACGTGGATCTGGACAAGCTGCCATGGATGGCAAGCTGACCAATACAACAAGGGGTTAATCTTATGAACGCACCGACGAAATTTGACGGCCTTGAAGTGGGTTTTGACGTGCCGGCCCTGCCGGGCATGGACGAGGCCGATATTCAGACGCCCTGCCTTGTGCTGGATCTGGACGCGCTGGAGCGCAACATCAAGAAAATGGGCGATTATGCCCGCGAACATGGCATGCGCCACCGTGTGCATGGCAAAATGCACAAATCGGTCGATGTGGCCAAGCTGCAAGAAAGCCTTGGCGGCGCCTGCGGCGTCTGCTGCCAGAAGGTAAGCGAGGCAGAGGTCTTTGCCCGTGGCGGCATCAAGGACGTGCTGGTCAGCAACCAAGTGCGCGATCCGGCCAAGATCGACCGCTTGGCGCGCATCCCGAAGCTGGGCGCGCGCGCCATCTGCTGTGTCGATGACGTGGCGAATGTGGCCGACCTGTCGGCTGCGGCGGTCAAGCATGGCACGCAGATCGAATGTTTGGTCGAAATCGACTGCGGCGCAGGCCGCTGCGGCGTGACCACCACCGAAGCCGTGGTCGAGATTGCCAAGGCCATCGACGCCGCCGAGGGGCTGAAATTCGCCGGTATCCAAGCGTATCAAGGTGCCATGCAGCACATGGACAGCTATGAAGAGCGCAAGGCCAAGGTCGATATTGCCATTGCCATGGTGCGCGACGCGGTCGAAGGGCTGAAGGCCGAAGGTCTGGACTGCGACATCGTCGGCGGCGGCGGCACAGGGTCGTATTACTTCGAATCGAACTCGGGCGTGTACAATGAACTGCAATGCGGCAGCTATGCTTTCATGGATGCCGATTATGGCCGCATTCTGGACAAGGACGGCAAGCGCATTGACCAAGGCGAATGGGAAAACGCGTTGTTCCTGCTGACCAGCGTGATGAGCCACGCCAAGGCCGACAAGGCTATCGTGGATGCCGGCCTGAAAGCGCAGTCGGTCGATAGTGGGTTGCCCTTCATCTACGGGCGCGACGATGTGAAATACGTCAAATGCTCGGATGAACACGGCGTGGTGGCCGACCCCGAAGGCGTGTTGAAAGTGGGCGACAAGCTGAAACTGGTGCCGGGCCATTGCGACCCGACCTGCAACGTCCACGACTGGTATGTCGGCGTGCGGGAGGGCAAGGTCGAAACCGTCTGGCCCGTCAGCGCGCGCGGCAAGGCTTATTAAGCGCCGCAACACAGCATGCATGTCTTATGGCCCCGAGCTGAGGTTCGGGGCCTGACTTTCCCGGAATATTGAAAGGACCACTCTCATGTGGATCGTGCCCGAATCCGCCATTGGCGGGCTTGTCGATGACCAAAGCGCATTCGACGCCGTCGAAGCCACCTTCGCCGCGATGGCGCGCGACGATGCCTATAACTTCCCCGTGGTGCGCGAGGCGCTGGGCGAGGGGCGGCAATACGGGTTTAAATCCGGCCTTGACCGCGCGGGCGCGCAACTGGGGGTGAAAGCGGGCGGCTATTTCCCCGGCAATGCCGCCAAGGGCATCATCAACCATCAATCGACCGTTTTCCTGTTCGACCCCGACACAGGCATTCTGCAAGCCGCCGTGGGGGGCAACCTTCTGACCGCGTTGCGCACGGCGGCGGCTTCGGCCATTTCCATCGCGCATCTGTCGCGGGCGGATTCGACCGTGCTGGGCATGGTCGGCGCGGGCCACCAGTCGGTGTTCCAGATGCGCGCAGCCCTGCGCCAGCGCAAGTTCGAGCGGGTCGTGGCGTGGAACTACCACCCAGACATGATGGACCGTCTGGCAAGCGCCGTGGCCGAGGAAGGCTTACCGTTTGAAGAGGTCAGCCTTGAGGAATTGGGCGCGCAGGCGGATGTGATTATCACCATCACCTCCAGCCCCGCCGCGAGCCTGATGGACGCCCATGTGCGCCCCGGCACACATATTGCCTGCATGGGCACCGACACGATCGGCAAGCAAGAAGTGGACCCGGCGCTCCTGGCCCGAGCCGCGGTCTTTACCGACGAAGTGGCGCAATCCGTTACCATTGGCGAAGCGCAGCACGCCATTGCCCAAGGGCTGATAAAGCCCGAGGACATTACCCCCATCGGTGCGGTCATCAACGGCGCCCACAAGGGCCGCACCAGCGCTGAGGAAATTACGCTGTTCGACGGCACGGGCGTTGGCTTGCAGGATATCGCGGTGGCGTCCAAGGCGGTGGATCTTGCCCGCGCCAATGGCAGTGCGATCGAGGTCGCGCTCTAGCCTTGCAACCGGCTTGCGCGCGGGTCTAACTGCGCGCAAGGCATGAAGGGGCGATCCGATGAAAGTGGTCATCAACGGCTTTGGGCGCATTGGCCGAACGGTTCTGCGCGCGTGGTTGCAAGGCGGTTGGCCGGGGGTGCAGATCGTTGCGATCAACGATATCGCAGATGCTGAAACCTGCGCCTACCTGTTCGAATATGACAGCGTGTTCGGACGCATGGCACAGCCTGTTTCCGTCGCGGATGGCCAGTTGCGCGTAGGCGATACCTGTTTGCGGCTGACCCACAAGGCCGACCTGTCGGAATTGGACTTGTCAGGCGTAGATTTGGTCATGGAATGCACCGGCCGCGCCGACCGCACAGAGGTTGCGCGGCGCGGCATTCGCGCCGGTGCGCGGCGGGTGCTGATTTCTGGCCCGTCCGATGCCGCCGAGGTGACAGTGGTGCTTGGGGCGAATGACGTTGTTCTAACGCCAGAGCACGCGCTGATCTCGAACGCGTCTTGCACCACGAATGCGCTGGCCCCTTTGGCGAAGTTTTTGCATGACCGCTGGGGCATCGCGACCGGTTTCATGACCACCGTGCATTGCTATACCGGCAGCCAGCCCACGGTCGACGCCCCGCGCGGCGATCTGGCCCGTTCGCGGGCGGCGGCACTGTCTATGGTGCCGACCACCACCAGCGCGCAAAAGCTGGTAGAAAGGGTGCTGCCGGAAATGGAAGGCCGCCTGCTGGGCGCCGCGGTGCGGGTGCCCACCGCGTCCGTATCGGCGGTGGACCTGTGCGTTATGCTGAACCGCCGCGCCACCGTGGCCGAGGTCAACACCGCTTTGCAAACGGCTGGCGGCGTGATTGGCTGGACCGACCGGCCGCTGGTCTCGACCGACCTGCGCGCGCGCCCTGAAAGCGTGGTCATGGCCTTGCCAGAGACACAACAAACCGATGGCGGAATGCTGCGGGTCTTTGGCTGGTATGACAATGAATGGGGCTTTTCCTGCCGGATGCTAGACATGGCCGCGCGGCTTGCCACGTTCGACTAAGCGAATTTCCTTGCGAGTTGGGCCGCGAATCTGTATTCAAGTGGTGCGACGTTACCTCTATCGACGACTGTTCTCCTTTACCGGCCACAGTGATTTCGATCTTGCACTGACTGAGCCGAACTGCCGCAATGTCGTGGGCAGTGACACAATTAGGAGACTTCACATGGCCACTGGCACAGTGAAATGGTTCAACGCAACCAAAGGTTTTGGCTTCATTCAACCCGATGGCGGTTCCAAGGATGTGTTCGTGCACATCTCCGCTGTTGAGCGCGCTGGTCTGCGCGGTCTGGACGATGGTCAGAAAGTGACCTTCGATCTGGAAAAAGGTCGTGATGGCCGCGAATCCGCGTCGAACCTGGCTCTGGCCTAATTCGACGGCCCGCTTTTAGGGCAATCCTTCTGAAAGCCGCCCAAATTTTGGGCGGCTTTTGTTTTTGGGGTGGTTTCAGCCATCCTGCCCCCTGTGCGGCTTGGACCCAGCGGGCGCGCGTCCCATCCTTAGGGTATGGATAGCCTTTCAAAACGCCCGGTGGCTGGGCAGGGCACCCGAATGGTGCTGGCCACCGATCTGGACGGAACCTTTCTGGGCGGTTCGTTGCAACATCGCCGCTCGCTGTATGAGTGGTTGCGCAGGCAAAGCGATGTTCAACTGATCTTTGTAACGGGTCGTGACCCGGCTTTCATTGCCGATCTGTGTCGGGACCAAGCAGTTCCTGCCCCAGATTTCGTGATCGGCGATGTCGGCACGACCATTGCGCGGTTCGATGCTGGCCGCGTGCATCCGTTGGCTGATCTGGAAGCGCCCATTGTGCAGGCATGGCACGGGCTGGCCTTTGAGGTGCAGGCGCGTCTTGCCCCCGTCGCGGGCCTGCGGCTGCAAGACACGCCGTTTCGCCACCGTCTTTCCTACGACTATGACAGCCGTTTCAACCGTGCGGCCCTGTCGGTTCTGGACGGGTTGGCGGTTGATATCATCGTCTCGCATGGCTGCTTTGTCGATGTGCTGCCGCGCGGTGTCAGCAAAGGCCCGTCGCTGCTGCGCCTGATCGCGCATCTGGGGCTAGAGGCAGAGCGCGTGCTAGTGGCAGGCGACACGCTGAACGATCTGTCCATGTTCGAAACCGGGCTGCACGGCGCGCTTGTCGGCGGATCAGAGGCCGAATTGTTGGCCGCCACCGCGCATCTGCCGCGCGCCCATCGTTGCCGCCAGACCGGCGCGGGCGGGATTATCGAAGCCATTCACGCCCATGCCCTGCACCCAACCCCACCGGAGTTGCCGCTATGAAATCGGACCTTGTGATTGTTTACCACCGTCAGCCCTATGAGGAGGTGATCGAGGACGGGCAGGTCCAATACCGCGAAAATTCCAGCCCGAACGGCATTGCGCCCACGATGAAGGGCTTTCTGGGGCAGGCCAATCGCGGCGCATGGGTGGCTTGGAAAGAGGCTGAGGATACCGCCAATCCCGGTTTCGACCCGGTGATAGAGATTTCTGACAGTTTTGGCACCTACACCGTCAGCCGCCTGCCCTTGACCAAGGAACAGGTCAAGAGCTTTTATCATGTCACCAGCAAAGAAGCCTTCTGGCCTATCCTGCACGGCTTCAAGGAACGTTACAATTACGACCCGGTTGATTGGCCGACCTTCCGCGCCGTGAACTGGGCCTTTGCCGAAGCGGCCGCCGAACAGGCCACGGATGGTGCCGTGATCTGGGTGCATGATTACAACCTTTGGCTGGTGCCGGGCTATCTGCGGCAATTGAAACCCGATGCCACGATCTGTTTCTTCCATCACACGCCGTTTCCGGGGCCGGATATGTTTAACGTGCTGCCGTGGCGCGAAGAAATCATCAACAGCCTGATGACCTGCGACAGTGTGGGCTTTCACATTCCGCGTTACGCGCAGAATTTCGCGGCCGTTGTGCGGTCGGTGAAAGGTGCAAAACTGGTGGCCGAGGCTGAGACACCCAGCACCCTGTCGGCCACCGGGGTCGCCCTGAATGACCGCCGTATGCCGCTGCTGCTAGAGCATATGGGGTCCACGACCTGTGTGCATACCAATCCTGTTGGGGTGAATTTCGATTACATCGAGGAACTGGCGCAAAAACCAGAGGTTGCCGAACGCGTCGCACAGATTCGTGCGGAACTGGGCGACACGAAGCTGATCCTGTCGGTGTCGCGCACAGATTACACCAAAGGCAATATCGAGCAGTTGGAAGCCTTTGAACGGCTGTTGCTGCGCCGCGATGATCTGCGCGGCAAGGTGCGGTTGATGCTGGTCTCTGTCGGCGCCAACCGCAATATGACCGCCTATGCCGAAGTGCAGTACGCGATCGAAGGGCTGGCCGGGCGGATAAACGGCAGTTTCGGTAGTTTCGACTGGCAACCTGTCACGCTGGTCAGCACGGCGATTCCGCTGGCGCAACTGGTGGCCTATTACCGCGCGGCGGATCTGGCGTCGATCACACCCTTGGCAGATGGGTTGAATCTTGTGGCGTCCGAATTTTGCGCCGCGCGCGATCTGACCCAACCGGGTGCGCTGATCCTGTCAGAATTCGCGGGCTGCGCGGTGCTGCTGGACGGGGCGATCCCGGTCAACCCGTTCTCGCATTCGTCGATGGATTCGGGTCTGGAACAGGCATTGTCCATGGGCATGGAAGAAGCCAGCGCGCGCATGGCGGCCCTGCGCCGGTCGGCCCGCACATGGGACATCGCGGCGTGGACCCATTCCGAAATGGCGCATTTCCGCACGCTGCAACGCGAGCGCCATGGGGCAGGGGCGCAGGTGGCCCCCGCCGCCTGACGCCGTCATTCAGTCGGAACTGTCCGGGTTACCCTGAAGCGATTTCGTGCGCTTCGCATGGGCGCGTCCGATCATATGCGCCGAAATCGGGGCGGTCAGCAGCAGGAACAGCGTTGCCGCGACAACCTTGCTGATCACATCGCCGTTTGCCTGATGCAGGGCTAGACCCGCCAGCACAAGCAACGCCCCCAATGTCCCGGCTTTGGTTGAGGCATGCATCCGTGTCAGCAAATCGGGCAGACGCACAATGCCGATAGCGGCAATCAGCACGAAAGCAGAGCCAGCCAAAAGCAATACACCGATCACGATATCAGCCATCTGATTGCTCCTTTTCAAGGGCGGCGCGGTCCGCGTCTTCGTCTTGCAGGCGCTTTTCGGCGTAGCGCGCCAGTGCGACAGTGGCCAGAAAGCCGACCAATGCCAGCACGATGGCCACGTCAAGGAATGAGGGTTCATCCATGAACACGGCATAGACCCCGCAGAACGAGATGATCGTTACGGTCATCATATCGAGGGCAACCACGCGGTCCGCCAAGGATGGTCCCTTGACCAGACGGATCAGTGCGACGGCCAACCCCAGCAGGATCAGCAACAAAGAGGCCTGAATTGCCACCGACAGAAATACGGCAGATGTCATGTCTCAAACACTCCCATGATCAGGCGCTCGAACCCGTCCTTGATATCCTTGCGCAGCGCGTCCGGGTCATCCGCGAACATGGCGTGAACGATCAGTGTCTCACGGTCTTCGGACACATCAACGCTGAGCGTTCCTGGTGTGAGCGAGATGAGATTGGTCAGCAGCAAGATCTCGAAGTCGTTCTTGACTGTGAGCGGAATGTCGATCAGCGCGGGATTGTTGCGCGGAACCGGACGAATGACATCCCACGCCACTTTGATCGACGACAAGATCAGTTCCCACAGGAAAAACAGCGCCAGATAGGTGATGCGATACAGCCGTTTGAAATACAGCCGGTCAATGCCCGTCAGCGGTTGTGACAACCAAAGCGCGACAAACCCAAGGACAGCGCCAGTTGCAATAGAGCCGAGGCTGTAATCCCCTGTCATTGCGGCCCAAGCAAAGGCCAGCAGAAGATTGAACAAGAAGCCGTTCATGGTTGCACCCCCAGAACAGTCGTAACGTAGTCGGTTGGGTCCAGAAGCTGGTTTGCAGCGGTTTCAGCAAATTGCACGAAGGGTTCCGGGTAGAACCCGATCACGATGGTCATCGCGGCTAGTCCGGCAATCGGCAGGATCATCGCCCGTGTTACCTGCGGCGGCGCGCGATCAGGAGTAGGGTCTATGCCGTCGGGGTGCGGTTTCCAGAATGCCATGCCCCAGATCTTGGTCATGGAATAGATGGTCAGCAAGCCGACGAACAAAGACACGAAGGTCACGAACCAGAAATTCAGTTCCAAGGCCGCCTTCACGATCAGGTATTTCGCCCAGAAACCCGAAAGGGGCGGGAAGCCAGCCAGTGAAAAGGCGGGAATGATGAACAGAGCCGCCAATAATGGTGCAGATTTATAGAGCCCGCCAATCCGGTTCAGATCTGTGCTGCCTGCATATTGGCGCGCAAGACCCGCGACAAAGAACAGGTTTGCCTTCACGATGATGTGGTGCACCAGATAGAACACGCCGCCCACAAGGGCCAAGGGTGTGAACAGGGCCAAGCCTAAGGTCATGTAACCGATCTGGCTGATGATGTGGAAGGACAGGATTTTGCGGAAATCGGTTTGTGCGGCGGCACCGATCACGCCGGTGAACATGGTCAGCAAGGACACCCAGAGCAAAATTTCATGGGTAAAGCCGATATCCCCTACAAAGACGAGGCTGAACATTCGCATCAATGCGTAGACGCCCACTTTGGTCAGCAACCCGGCGAATACCGCAGAAACCGCGAAATAAGGCGTGTGGTAGCTGGCGGGCAACCAGAAGAACAACGGAAAGACCGCAGCCTTTACACCAAAACCCACCATGAACATCATCGCGATTACGGTAATCAAACCTTGGTCTTCGGCGGCGGCAACAGCGCCGCGCAGGTCGGCCATGTTCAGCGTGCCGGTGACACCATACAACATGCCGATCCCGGACAGGAACACCAAGGTAGAGACCAGGTTGAGCGCGACGTATTTAATGCCCGCATCCAGCCGTTCCTTGCCGCCCCCCATGACCAGCAGCGAGAAGGATGCGATCAGCATCACCTCGAACCAGACATACAGGTTAAACAGGTCGCCTGTCAGAAAGGCCCCAGTGACCCCGGCAAGCAGGGTCTGGAACAGGGCATAAAAGCCAAGTCTTTCGGTTTCCTCGGGGATTTCGCCAAGTGCGTAGACGGTGGTTGCCAAGCCGGTAATTGCGGTGATGACGACCATCACCGCACTCAGGTAATCGGCCACCAGCGTAATGCCGAACGGGGCGTCCCAGTTGGACATCTGCCCGGCGATCACCCCTTCGTTCAGAACCGCAACCATCAGGACCGCGGCGGCGACCAGCGACAGCACCGAGCCGACAAGCGACACCCACCGGTTGACAGGAGAATTGCGCAGCACAAACGCGACCACCGCCGTCGCAAACGGGATCACGAGCGGCATCACCAGAACCCAACTCATTTCGCGGTATCCTCCTTGGGTTCTGCATGGCGCATCGCGTCGGTATCGACAACGTTCAAGCGGCGATACGTTTCGAACACCAGCGCCAACAGGAACGCCAGCAATCCAAAGCCAATCACGATGGCGGTCAGCACCAGCGCTTGTGGCAGGGCATTTCCGATTTCGGTCAGCGGCGCGTCCTCACCATAAGGCACAAGGGCTGGAACACCTTTGGTCATACGGCCCGCCGTGAAGATGGTCAAATTCACCGCATTCGACAGCAGGATCAGACCGAACATGAAGCGCATGATGTTTCTGGCCAGCATCATATAGACAGCCGCAGCCGTCAGCACGCCAATCAAGATGGCAGTCAGGCTTTCCATGGTTCAGGTCTCCTCGTCGAAAGCAAAGGCGAGGGTCAGGATTCCGCCCAGCACCACAAGGTACACGCCGATGTCAAACACCAAGATGCTGTTCGGGGCAAAGACAGCCGTGTCGTAGCTGTCCCCGCCAATCCAGAACCACTGGCCGGTGAACAGCGGGTCGCCCATGAAGAACGAAAGCAACCCGGCCAGAAGCGCAATGCCAAGGCCGACGCCAGACAGGGTTTCCGGGGCGACATGAAGGGCTTTGCGGGCCTCGGCTGGTCCTTTCGCCAAGGAATAGACGATGAAGGACACCGCCCCCAAAAGCCCGCCGATAAAGCCGCCACCGGGCAAGTTATGCCCGCGCAGCAACATGAACAGCGAGAAGACGAAGATCAGGGCAACCAGCAAACGGGCTGCAGTTTCAAAAATGACCGATTTCATTTCTTGGCCTCATCTGCTTTGCCGCTGCGCGCGATCCCTTTCAGCAACGCCGCCGCGCCGATTGCGGCAATCATGACCACAGCGATTTCGCCAAATGTGTCGATTGCCCGGAAATCTACCAAGATCACGTTCACGATGTTGCGCCCGAAGGCTTCAGTCCAGCTGGCCGCTTCGAAAAATTCTGTCAGGCGTCGGTCGAAGGGTTGGTCAAGGACCAACAGCAAGGTCAGCGTTGTTCCCAGGCCGACCGCGCCAGCCAAGGCAGCATTCGCAAAGCTGTGTTTCTGGTGCCCGTCCGGGTCCAGATTTGGCATTTTCAGGAAGGCGAAGGCCATCAAAAGCACCACCAGCAATTCCACCAGCAATTGCGTTATGGCCACATCCGGTGCCGAGAACATGATGAAAATCAGCGCGACGCCCACGCCAACCACCCCAAGCGCAACAAGGGCGACAATCCGCGATGATGTCAGCGCCGTCACCACTGTGCCAGCGACGATCAGCAGCGCCACACCCCATTCCATGAAGCTAAGGTTTGTCAGCTGCAACTCTATGCCACCTGCACCGCGCAGCGCCAGCGTGACCAGAACAGTTGCCGCAAGAACGGCAAATGTGGCGAACATATATTGGCGCAAAACGCCTGTCTGGATCACCGCCGTTTGTGCTTTTGTGAAGCTTACGAAGCGGTCCAGAAGCGTGTCCCACCCGGCATCCAGATTAGGGCCACGTTCTTCTAGCCAGATAAGCGCCCGTCGCAGCTTTTGATGGCCCAGATACAGCACAAAGCCCAGCGCGAAGGTCACAAGGCTTAGAACCAGTGGCAGGTTGAACCCGGCCCACAGCTTGATCCGGCCGCCCTTGTCGGGCGCCCCCATGACCGCGTTCACCGCAGGTTCTATCAGGTAATAGGCGCTCAATCCGGGCAGAAGGCCAAAGGCCAGACCCAGCGTGCCCAGCACCACTGGGCCGAACAGCATTGGCCATGGCCCCTCATGCGGGGCATGGGGCAGTTTGCCCTGCGGACCGAAAAAGGGCTTGTAGGCAACGATCCCGGCCACCGCGAACATCAGCGCGAAGGCGGCCAGCGCCATGGGCAGCACAAAAACCGACAGTTGCATTTCCAAAGCGCCTGCATAGGCGACTTCCTTGGCAATGAAGCCCAAAACGGGTGGCACACCCGCCATTGCCAGACCAGCGACAATGGCTGCGGCGGCGGTAATCGGCATGGCGCGGGCCAGCCCGCCCAAGACAGTCGCGTCGCGTGTATGTGTTGCGTGATCGACGATCCCGATAATCAGGAACAATCCAGCTTTATATAGCGAATGCACCAACAAGAAGGTCATCGCCGCCGTGATCGCGTAACCGCTGGACCCGGCAAGGAACATGACCAATGTGCCCAAGGCCATCAAGGTCGTATAGGCAAGCGTTTGCTTTAGGTCGGTTTGGCGCAGCGCCATGAAAGATGCGAACACCGCTGTGACGGCCCCGAATATGGACAAGGTCCAAATCCAGACATCGCTGCCCGAAAGCGACGGATGCATCCGTGCAAGCAGATAAACCCCGGCTTTCACCATCGTTGCCGAATGCAGATAGGCGGAAACCGGCGTTGGCGCGGCCATGGCGTTTGGCAGCCAGAAATGGAACGGCACTTGCGCCGATTTGGTAAACGCACCGCAAAGCACAAGGATCAGGATCAGCAGGTAGAAGGGTTGCTCGGCAATACTGCCTGCGGCATTCAACTGCGACAGCTCGAACGTGCCTTGCGTGATACCGATCAGGATGAAACCCGCCAGCATGGCCAGCCCGCCTGTGGCGGTCAACAACAAGGCCTGCAAGGCGTTGCGGCGCGATTTCGGATCGGTATGGACAAAGCCGATCAGCAAATAGGACGTGAAGGTCGTCAATTCCCAGAACACGAACAAGGCGATCAGGTTGTCGGCCAGCACCAGCCCCAACATGGACAGCATGAAGCTAAACAAATAAATGGCGAATCTGTCATATTGCGGGTGCCCGGCCAGATATTTCGCGGCATATAGCATGACCATCGCGCCAATGCCGGTGATCAGCAGCGCAAACAACAGGCTCAGGCCGTCAATCCAGAACGATAGCCGCACATCAAGCGATGGCACCCAGTTCCAGACCACCTGCACAGGCTCGCCACCGGCAACACTGGGCAAAAATTGCAAGAAAAACACGAAAAGCAAAGCTGTGATAGCCGCTGTTCCCAGACCGGACAGGGTCTTCCACTGGGCATTGGGGTCCGAATGATCCGCCATCGTCGGGTCTGGGCTCCTTGCTGGTGTTACGAATGTCGTTGGTGTGATGCCGCAAAGGCAAAGCGATGTCTATCTCACTTCTTTCCGCAGCGTCCACAAATCGGTTTGACGCGAAATCTATCCAAAACCCGTTTTGCAAAGGTTGAAACTTGGCAAATCTAGGTAAAACCGCCTAACCTTTACCCCGCAAAAGGCAGCATCGGCCGTGATGGCGTGCTGTATTGGTTTGGGGCAGACTGAATGAACGGCAGGACATCCACGGAACGGTTTGCACGCCCAAGCTTGGCGTCCCAATTCGCCAGCGCGCAGTCAGCGGAACCCCAGATAGAGCAGATGACCGTCTATGCGTGTAACGCCGTTGCAGATGTGTCGTTTCCCTTGGCGTCGTTGCCCATAGAGCTTGCGCGCCTGGCGCCGACTGTTCCAGCGTTGCAGCTTGGCCTTGTTCTTGCCTCTGCCGCAGATGCCACGCAAAGCATGTTCGGCACGTCAGGTCCAAGCGGCGCGCGGTCGCAGGAATTGTGGAAACAGGCCGCGATTATTGGTGTCGATGTGCTTTACCTGTCGCTTTTGGATCGGCAATCCGCAACGGCGCAAGATTTGTTGGATTATTGGCTAAACGAAGATGGCACCTTCCACCCCCATGACACGTTTTAACCGGCCCGGCCCCCGTAACCTACTGACCGATGTGGGCGGTTTGCGCGTTGGAAATGCGCAAGATGCGGTGTTGGTCAGCGGGGTTACAGTTGTGACGGGGGATGCGTCTTTCACTGCGGGGGTGCACATTATGGGAGGCGCGCCCGGCACCCGAGAGACCGCGTTGCTAGCGCCCGAGCGCCTTGTGCAACAGGTGGACGCCATTGTGCTGGCCGGTGGGTCTGCCTTTGGGTTGGACGCGGCTTCGGGCGTGATGGACGGTCTGCGCGCGCAGGGGCGCGGCTTTCAGGTTGCAGGGCAGCGCGTGCCTATTGTGCCGGCGGCAATCCTGTTTGATTTGGCCAATGGGGGCGCGAAGGACTGGGGGGCAAACCCTTACCCGGCGCTTGGGCGCGCCGCGCTTCATGCGGCTGCAACTGAGTTCGCTTTGGGCAGCCATGGTGCCGGGATCGGGGCCACAACGGCCAATTTCGCCGGTGGCCTTGGATCGGCGTCTTGGGTGTTGGAAACTGGCACAACCGTGGGATCGCTGGTGGCGGCGAACCCGGTCGGCAGCGTGACGGTGGGGCAGGGGCGGCATTTCTGGGCCGCGCCGTTCGAATGGCAAGACGAATTCGGCGGGCTTGGTCCCGCGCCGCAAGGGGACTATGGCACGCCCCCCATAACCAAACTGGCGCGCGAAGCGACGACGCTGGCTGTGGTCGCGACCGATGCCACGCTGACGCAGGCGCAACTGACGCGGCTGGCGATTGCCGCGCATGATGGGATGGCCCGCGCCATCGTGCCCTCGCACACGCAATTTGATGGCGACATTGTTTTTGCGCTCTCTACCGGTGCGGGGCCTGCGGCTGAGGCGCTGGATATGGTGGCCTTGGGCCATGCCGCCGCCACATGCCTGACCCGCGCCATTGCGCGCGCCATCTATCATGCCGACCCGCCTAAGCGCATGTCGCATCCGGCATGGCGCGCACCGCATCTGCCGCTTGACTAAGCCCATGACACGCCGGACAACAGGCTGATGAGTGAACATGTTAAAGGTCTGGCCCTGACCACCTTGGGTGTGCTGTTCATTGTGCCCGATTCGCTATTCGTGCGCCTGATCGACGCTCCGGCCATAACAACCGCCTTTTGGCGCAACCTGATTGCAGGCGGGTTGATCTTGGCGTTCGTGCTGGCCACCCAAGGGCCGCGCGCGGTCACGTCGCTGGCGCAAACGGGGCGCGCAGGGGCCGCCTATCTGGTGTTCTTCGGTATGGCCGCCAGTGGGTTTGTGCTGGCGGTGTCGCTGACCAGCGTGGCCAATGTGGTTTTTATCCTTGCGGCAACGCCGGTCTTTGCAACCGTGTTCAGCCGGGTGTTCTTGGGAGAGCCGATTTCCATGCGCATGGTCCTGACCATGGCGGGCGTTTTCGTCGGTCTGGGCATTATCCTGCGCGGGTCGCATGAAACGGCAGGCGCAAGTTGGCAGGGCGATCTTGTCGCTTTGGGCGTCGCGGCCTGTTTCGCTGCTGCAATGACCGCGCTGCGGGTGCTGCGGGGGCGCTCTATGCTGGCGGCGGTGCCGGTGTCACTGATCGGCGCAGCCTTGGTGCTGCTGCCCTTTGCCGATGTCATGGGGCCGCTATCCGCGCAATGGCTGCTGCTGCTGGGGCATGGCGCGTTCATTGCCTGCGCGTCGTCACTGATGACAATGGGGCCGCGCTACATCACCTCTGCCGAAGTGTCGCTGTTGTTGTTGCTGGAATCGGTGCTGGCACCCCTGCTGGTCTGGGCGCTGCTGGGCGAAAACCCTGGCCCATGGGCCATCTGGGGGGGGGCGGTCGTGATCGCGGTGCTGCTGGTGTCGAACCTGTGGCTGGTGATGCGCTTTCAGTCGTCCAGAAGGTAGTCTTCCCAATCGTCCAGCGGCACCACGCTTTCCGAAACGGTCTGATCTTGCATCGACACGCCCGCTTGCCGCACCGTGTTCGGATCGCCGGACACAAGCGGATGCCAGAGCGGCAATTTATGCCCTTCATGCAGCAACCGGTAGGCGCAGGTCTCGGGCATCCAATAGGCAATCTCTGGCAGGTTTTCTGGCGTCAGAACCACGCATTCCGGCACCAGTGACTTGCGGTTGGCATAGCTTGCGCAGCGGCAGGTGCTGTCATCGAACAGGCGGCAGGCGACACGGGTAAAGATCAGCTCTTCCGTGTCGATATCTTCCAGCTTGTTCAGGCAACAACGCCCGCACCCATCGCAGAGCGCCTCCCATTCGGGGGCGGTCATGTCGGACAGGGGCACATTATGCCAAAATTCAGAGCGCAGCGTCATGTGCCGCTAGATAATCCGCTTTGCGCCCGTGCGACAGTCCCTATCGGCGCGCGCTGCGCCACGGCGGGCAGGGGTTATGGCGCGCCCTTGCGTAGCGCGGGCAAGCCCACGCCCGTGCTGTCAAAACCGCCATCTGCGGCCAGAACCTGCCCGGTAATGTAGCTGGCGCTATCCGAGGCAAGGAAGATGATCGCGGCCGCGATTTCGGCTTCTGACCCGTAGCGGTTGAGCGGGATCGCATCATGATAAGCGTTGATAATCTCTTGGCTGTGGACTGCCATCGCCAGCTTGGTGCGCACCGGTCCGGGGCAGACGCAATTCGCGCGGATACCATATTCGCCCAGTTCTGCCGCTTGCTGCTTGGTAAGCTGAATAACAGCGGCTTTGGACGTGCCATAAGCCACCCGCAGGGTCGAGGCGCGCAGGCCCGAGATGGAGGCGACATTCACGATGCTGCCCCGGCTGTCCTTCAGGAACGGCAAGGCCGCCTGCGAACACAGGAAGGTGCCGTCCAGATTGGTGGCCATGATGGTGCGCCACAGGGCGAAATCGCACGCCTCTATGGGGCCGAATTGCGCAACGCCAGCATTGTTCACAAGGCAGTCCAACCGGTCCAGCGTGGCAAAGCTGGCAGCCACGGCATCTGGGTCGGAAATGTCGCAAACCAGTGCCGTGGCATCCGGCAGATCGCTGACAACGCGCGCCAATTCATCGGCGTCGCGGTCCAGCAGCACCACCCGCCAGCCTTGCGCTGCAAACCCCTGCGCCGTGGCCAGCCCGATACCCCGCGCAGCCCCAGTGACCAGCGCCACGTGTCGTGTTGACATGTATTCCCCCCTTTTGTGTTGGGATCAGTTTGACCGTCGAAATTGTGAAAGACAAGCGGTGCCATGCCCGTTAGGCTTGGCGTAAATTAAAGCTGGTGGAGTGTGTCATGCGTCTTGTCAAAGCCCTGTTCGCGGTTGTGTTGGGTCTGGTTGCCCTATTGGCGGCAGCGGTATTTTTCATTCCAACAGAACGGCTTGCCACGCTGGCTGCGCAACAATTCGAAGCCGCGACCGGGCGCAGCCTGACCATCGGCGGCGAGATCGGGCTAAGCCTGTATCCGGTGCTCGGGGCGACCGCGCAAGATATCGCCATCGGCAACCCGGACTGGGCCGGTGGTGGCGAGATGCTGCGCGCCGATGAGATGGATATCGGGGTGAACCTGATGCGCCTTATATCCGGGACAGTGGCGGTAGAGCGCGTGGTGCTGCAATCCCCGGTGGTGGAATTCCGGCGCGCGGCGGATGGGCGCGCAACATGGGACTTCCGCGCGCCCGAGGCGGATGAGACGCCAGCCGCCAGCACTTCCGAGGCCCCGACGCTGACTTTGGCGCGCGCCGAAATCCATGACGGGCGGCTACGCTATATCGATGAGCAGGGCGGGATGGATTTTCGCGTGATGGATCTGGACGCCACCCTGTCGCTTCCGGCGATGGATGGTCCCCTGTCGCTGGAGGCGTCGGCACAGTTGAACGGACAGCCAGTTTCGCTGGCATTGCAAGCCGGGACTGCGGGGGATTTGCTAGGTGGCGGTTTGACGAGCATTACCGCCGATGCCCAGATTGCTGGGGCAGAAGCGCGCTTTGAGGGGCGCGTGTCGCTCTCGGACATGGCGGCTGAAGGACAGGTTAGCGCAGCCTTGCCTGCATTGGCGCCAGTCGTTGCCGCCATCGGGCAATCTGGGGCGGAACTGCCGGACAATTTGCTGCCCGTGTCCTTTTCCGGGCAGATCACCCATACCGCCGATGGGCAAGTGTTTCTGCGCGATGGCGCGGCCAATCTGGGTGATATTGCCCTGACAGCCGCAGCGGATGTGTCCATGACCAGCCCGCGCCCGCGGGTGAATGCGCAAATCGCGGTGCCGGTGCTGGACCTGCGCGGGGCCGGGGGCGCTGGGTCATCCGCCGAAGAACAGGTGGAACCGGGCTGGTCGCGCGCGCTGATAGACGCTTCGGCCCTTGGCGCAGTGGATGGAGAGATCTCTGTTGCGCTCAACGAGTTGCGCAGCGACAGCGGCACATTCGGCCCGATCCGCCTGCGCAGCACCATCGACAATTCCCGCGCCGTGACCGACATTCGTGAAGCGCGCTTGTTCGGCGGCGCTGTGACGGGGCAGGTCATTGTCAACAATCGCTCCGGTTTGTCGGCGCGCGCCGATCTGCAAGTTCGCGATATCAGCTTGGTCGAACTTCTGCGCGACACGGCCGGGTTTGAGCGGTTGAACGGCACGGCGCAGGGGCGTTTTGATCTGCTTGGCTCTGGTAACAGTCTGCACGCGATCATGAATAGCTTGCGCGGCGAGGGTGACCTGTCTTTTTCCGAGGGAGAGATCATCGGTCTGGACCTTGCAGGCATGTTGCGCAATCTGGACCTAAGTTATGTCGGGGAAGGCGCTCGCACGATCTATAACAGCATCACGGGCAGCTTCACCGTGGCCGATGGCGTGCTGAGCAATGATGATCTTCTGTTCGACTCGCCGCGCGTGCAGGTCACGGGGCAAGGGCAGGTCGGTCTTGGCGCGCAAACTCTGGATTACCGGATTGTGCCGTCAGCCCTGCGCGACGACGAGGGCAATGCCCTGCGTGTGCCACTAATGGTGACAGGACCGTGGAGCGCGCCGCGACTTCGGCTGGATATGGAGGCATTGGCGCGCGAACGGCTGGCCGAAGAGCAGGAACGGCTGGAAGAACTGGCCCGCGAAGAGGCGCGTCGCCTTGAAGATCGCGCGCGCGCTGAAGCAGAGGCGAAGATCGTGGATGAACTGGGCGTGACCGCCGAAGAAGGCGAATCGCTGGAAGATACCGTGCGCCGTGGGGTTGAGCAGCGTCTGGGCGAGGAAATCGGCGAAGGGCTGCGCGGGCTGTTCGGGGGGAACTGACCTTAGCCCAGCACCAGCGTTGCGGCCATCATTGCGGCGAAGGCCAGCGTCACCACCACGCCGATCAGCGAGGAATCGGCGTGCTCTTGCGCTTCGGGCAGCAGTTCGGAAAAGATCATCCACAACATAGCCCCCGCCGCCAAGCCTAGCCCGACCGGAAGCACCGGTTCAAAAGACTTCACGAATAAAAAGGCCGGAATTGCCAGCAGCGGTTGCGGCAAAGACGAAACAACCGCCCACAAGCCCGCCTTGGCCACAGATGCGCCGCGCGGCACCATGACCAGCGCAATTGCAAGCCCCTCTGGCACGTTGTGCAAGGCAATGGCCAGTGTGATAAGATCGCCCAAGGGCCGCCCGCCGCCAAAGGCCACGCCCACACCGATCCCTTCGGCGGCAGAATGCGCGGTCATGACGCCCATAATCATCAGGATCTTGGCCGCATCCGCGCTTGTCATGTCGCCCAAGCTGACGTTGCTTTTGCGGTCCAGCAGTGTCTTGACCAGCCAGATCGCCAAGACCCCTAGCACAATGCCGCCCACGCTGCGCGGCCCGGACAGGTCAAACCCTTCCATCACCAAGGTCACGCTTGCGGCCAGCATCAGTCCGGCGGCCAGTGCATTGCCCATCGCCAAAGCGCGGGCGGACATGGACCGCACCGCCAGTAAGGGCAATGCGCCAAGCCCAGTCGCCAATGCGGTGACAAGCGCGGCGATGAAAACGATCATTAGGGTTGGCTCGGTCATCCTGGCTCTCCCAATATTAGAATGATTCTAAGCTATGGGTGGCGCTTATGAAGTGCAAGCGGAAAAACTGCAATGCGAATTGATACATTATTGATTTATAAAATCCGCTCTGCTAGCGTTATATGCAAGACGCCCGGAAACAGGGCGCAAGGGAGGGAAGACATGACCATCGTTCCGGTAACCTCGGGCGACCTTGACGCCGCTGAAGTGTCATGGTTCGCGGCGCTGTGTTCGGATGACTACCGCTTTCTGGGTGTGCCCGAAGGCGACCTGCGCTCTAGCTGGGCGCATTGCAGTGATATCGTGAAATCTGCCGAAGCGCAGGGGTTTCGCAATATCCTGTGCCCATCCAGCTACCAAGTGGGGCAGGACACGCTGAGTTTTGTCGCCGCCGCGTCGCAGGTCACCGACCGCATAAACATGCTGGCCGCCATTCGATGTGGCGAAATGCAGCCGATCATGTTGGCGCGCACCGTGGCCACGTTGGACCATATGCTGAAGGGGCGGTTGACGCTAAATGTGATATCGTCGGACTTCCCCGGAGAGGTGGCCGACAGCGCCTATCGCTACAAGCGCAGTCATGAAGTGGTGCAAATTCTGCGTCAGGCGTGGGAGCGCGACGAGATCAACCACGAGGGCGAGGTCTACCAGTTCAAAGGTGTGCCGACTGCGCCCGCCAAGCCTTACCAGCAAAACGGCGGCCCGCTTCTGTATTTCGGGGGCTATTCGCCCGCCGCGCTGGAGCTGTGCGCAGCGCAATGCGACGTCTACCTGATGTGGCCGGAAACAGAGGATCAGTTGGCAGAGCGTATGCGCGCTGTCCATGCCCGCGCCGAAGCGCATGGCCGAACCTTGGATTACGGTCTGCGTGTGCATGTCATCGTGCGCGATACAGAGGCAGAGGCGCGCGACTACGCCGACCATCTGGTCAGCAAGCTGGATGATGAATATGGCCGCCTGATCCGCGAACGCGCGCATGACAGCGGCAGCCTTGGCGTGTCGCATCAGGCCCGCGCGCGCGAATTGGCCGACCAGTTCGGTTATACCGAACCCAACCTCTGGACAGGTGTGGGGCGCGCGCGTTCGGGGTGCGGGGCTGCGCTTGTTGGCAGCGCCGACCAAGTGCTAAGCAAGCTGGAGCGCTATCGGAAGATGGGGATTCGGGCTTTCATTTTCTCTGGCTACCCGCATCTGGACGAATGCCAGCATTTCGGGCGGCTGGTGATGCCGCATTTGAGCACCTGCTCATTGCCGCAAGAATATGGCCGCGTGCCAAGCGAAACACCGGCGACGCCTTTGGGCGTGGGGGGGCGCGTGTGATGGAACGGATTGACCTGACCGAGGGTCTGAGCCTGTCGCGCCTTGTCTATGGCATGTGGCGGCTGGGCGACGATTCCGACACCAGCCCTGCCCATGTGCAAGCCAAGGTAGAAGCGTGCTTGGCCCAAGGGGTCACCACCATGGACCAAGCCGATATCTATGGCGATTATGGCGCAGAGGCGCTTTTGGGGGCCGCGTTCCGCGCAGCACCCGGCCTGCGTGACAAGGTGGAACTGGTCACGAAATGCGATATTGTGGCACCCGTGGGCAAATATGCCACGGCGCGGGTCAAGCATTATGACACGAGCGCCGCGCATATCCGCGCCTCGGTCGACGCGTCGCTGTCCAGTATGGCGACGGACCGCATTGACCTGTTGCTGATCCACCGGCCCGACCCGTTGATGGACCACTACGAAACCGGTGCCGCTTTGGATGCCTTGGTGGCAGAGGGAAAGGTGCGCGCCGTGGGCGTGTCGAATTTCCGGCCATGGGATTGGGATTTGCTGCAATCCGCGATGACCACGAAGCTGTGCACCAATCAGGTTGAACTGAGCCTGCTGGCGCGCGACGCTTTCAACAATGGCGATCTGGCGCATCTGCAACGGTTGGGCGTGCCACCGATGGCGTGGTCGCCCTTGGCAGGGGGCGCGCTGTTCGGCGAAGGGGACGCCGCCATGCGCCTGCGCCCGCATTTGGAACGCCACGCGAAAGTGCAGGGCGTGGGCACAGACGCGGTTGCCGTGGCATGGCTGCTCGCCCATCCCGCGCGCATCTTGCCGGTGCTTGGAACGAACTCGCTGGAACGCATTGGGCGCATTGCAGATGCAGCGCGCGTCACGCTCTCGCGCGAGGACTGGTTCGAGTTATGGACCGCAGCGGCCGGGCAAGAGGTGCCCTGACGCCAAGGCCAGAGTTTCATCAAAGGGAGGAAAATGATGAAAACGACACTGACCACAACGGCCCTTGGGCTAATCTTGACGGCAGGTGCCGCCGGCGCGCAGGAACTGCGCTTCATGTGCTATCAGGACGGGACCGAATGCACCGTTTGGGAGGGGCAATTCGACCGGTTCGAAGCCGAAAACCCCGGCATTACCGTTGTCGTGGATGAAGTGCCCTACCAATCGATTCTTGAATCTCTGCCAGTTCAGCTGGAAGTGGGCGAAGGCCCCGATCTGGCCCGCGTCACCGATTACGGCGGTCTGGCCCGCTACATGCTGGACGTGCGCCCCTATGTATCCGATCCCGACGCGATCGAGGCTCGCTATGGCCAGTCGCTGGAGTGGGCGCGCGTGGGCGACAACGCATCGGACGGTATCTACAACATTGTCGACCAGCTGACCGCTACGGGTGGCTTCGCCAACAAGACGCTGTTCGACCAAGCGGGTGTCGAGATGCCGGGGCCGGGCGCGACCTTCGCGGAATGGGCCGAGGCTAGCCGCGCCGTGCGGGACGCCGTGGGCGTCGATTTCGCCATGGCCATTGACCGCACAGGCCACCGTTTTGCGGGTCCGGCCATGTCCTACGGGGCAGCGTTTTTTGATGACAACGGCGATCCCATTCTGGTCGATGACGGGTTCCGCACCTTTGCCGAACAGTTCGTCGCATGGCATGAAGACGGCACCTTGGCGCGCGATGTGTGGGCCGGGGCCGGGGGGGGCACCTATCAGGATGCCGCCGCAGAATTCATCAACGCGAATCTTGTGATGTATTATTCTGGCAGTTGGCAGATCGGGCGCTTTGGCCGCGACATTGGCGATGCGTTCGACTGGGTCGCCACGGGTGGCATTTGTGGGCCAGAGGCTTGCACCGGTATGCCGGGCGGCGCCGGGATTGTGGGCTTCAAGCAGACCGAACACCCCGAAGCCGTCGGTAAGCTGATTGAATTCATCGCGCAAGACGACGTGCAGGCCGCTGTGCTGGCGCAGACCCGCAACATTCCGGCCAATGCCGTGCTGCAAGAAGAGGGCATCGAATATCAGGATGTCAGCGACGATGTGAAAGCGGCCCTGACCATATTTGCCGGGTCCATCCCGACCTTTGCCGACACTGCCTACCAGTTGCAGGGATATGCCAATAACCGTGCAATCTTTACCGCAACGCCAGCGCGGATCACGCAGGCGATCGTGGGCGAACTGACGCTGGATGAGGCGTTGGACCGTCTGGATGCTGATATCGCCGAGGCGATTGCCCAGTAACGACGTTAGGGTGTCCTCCCGACGGACCGGCCTGCCAGCTTGTGCAGGCAGGCCGGTCTCTCGTTCGCACAGGAAGGGACGCAAGATGCTGAAATCATTTGCCACCCAAGCCTATGACGGTGCGTTCAACCTGTTTGAACGACCGATGTTGGTGCTTCAAAAGCTGTTTGGACAAAGCCGCATCGCTTGGGTCTTCCTGTTGCCGAATCTGTTGATTTTCGGCCTGTTCACATTCTTGCCGATTATCCTGAATTTCGTATTCGCCACCACCGGCGGCGACCGCATTCTGCTGGGCGACCGGCCCTTTGTGGGCACGGAACATTTCGCCAGCCTGCTGGATTGCGAAAGCTATTTTGACCCTAATTCCTGCCACCGCGACCTGTTCTGGCGCGCGGTCGGCAATACCGGCTGGTTCGTGCTGATGCAGGTCGGGTTCATGGTTCTGTTTTCGCTGATTACGGCGCTGATCCTGAACCGTGACATCGTGCTGCGCGGCTTCTTCCGCGCGGTGTTCTTCTACCCGGTGCTGCTGTCGCCCGTGGTTGTGGCGCTGATCTGGAAATGGATCTTGCAGCGCAATGGTGTGCTGAACGCGGGGCTAGAGGGGACAGGCTTTGGCACCGTCAACTGGCTGCTGGAAGCTGACTGGGCATTCTTCTGGGTCGTGTTTGTGTCGATCTGGTGTAATATGGGGTTCTATGTGCTGATCCTGCTGGCGGGTCTGCAATCCATCCCGTCGGACGTATACGAGGCCGCCGAGATGGACGGCACCCCGCGCTGGCGACAGTTGCTGCGTATTACGCTGCCGCTCTTGATGCCCACGATGCTGGTGGTCATGGTCCTGTCGGTCATCCGCGCGGTGCAGGCATTCGACGAAATCTATGTGCTGACCGGCGGCGGGCCGGGCTCTGCCACGACGCTGCTGATCCAGTATATCTACGATGTCGGCTTCTCGACCCGGCCACGGCTTTATGGGCTGGCGGCGGCGGCATCGCTTTTGATGGCGGGCGTGCTGTTCGTGCTGACGATGATGCAGCTTGCCGCCACGCGCAAACAATCGGGGGATAACTGATGTTTGGCTGGCTATTAGGGCGGCGCGGGCGCCACGGGTTCGACCTGACAGATTGGATGGCCTTCGGCTTTCTGGGCCTTGGCGTGTTCCTGATGCTGGGGCCGGTGCTGTGGCTGGTGCTGTCCAGCTTCAAGACCGAAGCGGCGCTTCAGGAATACCCGCCCAAATTTCTGCCGCTCGCGCCAATAGAGCGGATGGTCGATGGCTATGACCAACCCTTGCAAATGTACACCGTCACGGCGGGCGAGCACGCGGGTCGGGAATTGGCGCAGGTGCGCCGTATCGGTTTGAACGCGCAGATGGTGGACCCCGCCAACCCGTCCGAGCGGCTGAACGTGGCCATCAGCGACCGCGAACCCTTGCGCGAATTCGGCATCGCGACCGAAAACTACACCGGCGTGTTCGAGCGTTTCAATTTCATGCTGTATTTCTGGAATTCCACCTTCATTACGGTGATAGCCACCGTGCTGACAGTGCTGTTCAATTCCATGGCTGCCTTTGCGCTGGCGAAATACAAGTTCACCGGGCGTAACGCGGTCTTCGTGCTGATTATCGCGACGCTGATGATACCGCCGACGATCACGCTGGTGCCGCTGTTTCTGGTCATCAGCGAGATGGGCATGGTTAATAGTCACTGGGGCGTGATCTGGCCCGCGATTGCCACGCCCACGGGCGTATTCCTGCTGCGCCAATATATGCTGACAATCCCGGATGACCTGCTGGACGCCGCGCGCATGGACAATGCCAGTGAGTGGAAGGTCTACTGGAAGATCGTGCTGCCCTTGTCGGCACCCGCGCTGGCGGTGCTGGTGATATTCTCTGTCATGTGGCGCTGGAACGAATTCCTGTGGCCCTTGATCGTGCTAACCCGGTCGGAGGTGTTTACGCTGCAACTGGCGCTGAACAGCTTTCAAGGCGAATTGCAGACAAGTTGGTCTAGCCTGCTGGCCATGACGGTGCTGACGTTGTTGCCCATCACCATCGTGTTTGCCTTTTTGCAAAAATACATCACGCAGGGCATTGCCCAATCTGGCGTTAAATGAGCGCCTGCGGCGCATTGCTTTTGGTGGGGGGGCTTTGCCCCCGTCGCGCTAGGGCGCGACTCCCCCAGGATATTTGGGGCAAGGATGAAGGGGAGGAGGGCATATGGCGGGACTGTCGCTGAAAGGCATCGTCAAGGATTATGGTGCTGTGCGCGTGATCCATGGGGTGGATCTGGAGATCACGGATGGCGAGTTCTGCGTATTCGTCGGCCCCTCGGGTTGTGGGAAATCGACGCTGTTGCGGATGATCGCGGGGCTGGAGGATATCACCGGCGGTGACCTGCTGATCGGCGGCGACCGTGTGAATGACCAACGCGCCAGCGAGCGTGGGCTGGCCATGGTGTTCCAGACCTATGCGCTTTACCCGCATATGAGCGTGCGGGCGAATCTGGCCTTTGGGTTGGAGAATATTCGCATGGCCCGTGCCGAGATCGACGCCCGCGTCAGCGAGGCCGCGCGGATGTTGCAACTAGAGCCTTATCTGGACCGCAAGCCCAAGGCGCTGTCCGGCGGGCAGCGGCAGCGCGTGGCCATCGGGCGCGCCGTGGTGCGCGAGCCCAAGGTGTTCTTGTTCGACGAACCCCTGTCCAACCTTGACGCCGAATTGCGCGTGACCATGCGGGGCGAGATCGCAGCTTTGCATAGGCGCATTGGCAATACGATGATTTACGTCACCCACGATCAGGTTGAGGCGATGACCATGGCCGACCGCATCGTCGTGTTGCGCGACGGGCGGATCGAGCAACAGGGCGCGCCGATCGAACTGTATAACCGGCCCGCCAACAAGTTCGTGGCAGGGTTCATCGGGTCGCCCCGAATGAATTTCATCGCCTGCGAGGTGATTGAAGGCGACGGCAACGGCGTGCGTTTGCGCGACCCGTCTGGGCGGGCCTTGCGCGCGGATGTCGACGGGCGCGGGCTGAACCCCGGCAACAAGGTCGATCTTGGGGTGCGGCCCGAACATCTGCGCCCGGTGGCGGATGGGGAGAATGGCATCACCGCGACGGTTGAGAATATCGAGCAGTTGGGCGGTGAGAGCTACCTGTATTGCCGCGGCCCGGATGGCGTGGATGTGACCGTCCATATGTCGGGCCAAACCGGGCTTGCCCGTGGTGCAGAGATTGTCTTGGGGGTGCAGCCCGACCTATGCCATGTGTTCCGCGCCGAGGGGGCCGCGCAACCGCGCCTGCGCCTTGGCGAGGCCGTGGGCTGAGCGCCATGGACGACGCGCCGAGCGGGGCATTGCCGCGCTACCAGCAGATCAGCGAGTTGTTGATCCGGGACATCGCCGCCGGGCGGCTGATGGATGGCGCTCGGCTTGCGCCAGAGCGCGAGATGGCCGCCGATCTGGGTGTTGCCGTGGGCACGTTGCGCAAGGCGTTGCAGGATTTGGCTGAAAAGGGCCTGCTGGAACGTGTGCAGGGATCGGGCAATTACATCCGGGCGCAGCCTGAGGTTGCCAGCATTTACGCGCTGTTCCGGTTGGAACTGGTCGCAGGCGGGGGCCTGCCATCGGCCGAAGTGCTAGAGGTGACGCGTTGTGCCAAACCAGCGCATTTGCCGGAATTTGGCAGCGGGGCAGAGGCCCATCGCATTCGCCGTTTGCGGCTGCTCTCTGGCCAACCTGCGGCAGTGGAAGAAATCTGGTTGGATGCGGCCTATGCGCCCGAATTGCGGGCCGATGAGCTGTCGCAATCGCTGTATTTGCATTACCGCACCCGTCTTGGTCTGTGGATTGCCCGCGCCGAAGACCGGATTGGCACCGGGACGGTGCCCAAATTCGCGCCGGCGCGTTTCGGGCTGCGCCCCGGCGCGGTGGCCGGGCATATTCAGCGTATCAGTTGGAGCCAAGACAACCGGCGCGCGGAAGTGTCGGAAACCTGGTTTGACCCGAATGTGGCGCGATATGTGTCGCGCCTGAAATAAGGAAACGGACATGAGCAAGGCTATTTGTTACGGCATGATCGGCTGTGGCATGATGGGGCAGGAACACCTGCGCAATATCGCGCTGATGGATGGTGCCCGCGTTGGCGCAATTTTTGAGCCGGATGGCGGGATGCGGGCGCAGGCCGCACGGCTTGCCCCCGAAGCGCGGTTCGTGGACAGCGTGGAAGCGTTGCTGGCGGCCCAAGATGTCGAGGCGCTGGTCATCACCAGCCCCAACCACATGCATTTGCCGCAACTGGAGCAGATTGCCCGGACCCAGCCGCGCCCGGTTCTGGTGGAAAAGCCGCTTTTCACGGATGCTGCCGATCTGGACCGCGTGCGCGGTCTGGCGCTGGGGGCACCGCTCTGGGTGGCGATGGAATATCGCTACATGCCCCCCGTTGCGGCCTTGATAGAGGCCGCGGACCGGGCGACCGGTGGCATCCGGATGCTGACCATCCGCGAACATCGGTTTCCGTTCCTGCCCAAGGTTGGCGACTGGAACCGCTTCAACGCGCAGACCGGCGGAACGCTGGTCGAGAAATGCTGTCATTTCTTAGACCTGATGCGCCATATCCTGCGTGATGACCCGGTGCGGATCATGGCGTCGGGTGGTCAGGATGTGAACCATCTAGAGGAGAGCTACGCAGGGCAGACACCCGACATCTGGGACAATGCCTATGTGATCGTCGATTTCAAAGGCGGCGCACGGGCCATGCTGGAACTGTGTATGTTTGCCGAGGGTGCGCGCTATCAAGAAGAGATTTCCGCCATTGGACCGATGGGCAAGATCGAATGCCTTGTGCCCGGGCCGGGGCGGTTCTGGCCCGCGCATCTGGGCGAGCCGCCGGTGCCGCAATTGATCGAGAGCCCGCGCAATCCAAAAGGCCCCCGCGCCATAGAGATCCCGGTAGATCCCGCGCTTCTGGCCGCTGGCGACCATAATGGGTCAACTTTTTACCAACATGCGCGATTTGCTGCTGCGGTGCGCGGGCAAGCTTCGGTCGAGGTCACGATGGAAGATGGCATCTGGGCCGTGCTAATGGGGCTTGCGGCGCAGGAATCCGCCCGCACGGGGCGCGCCATGGCAATATCCGAGCGCGGCTTCACGCCGATCTGATGCCTTTTGGCTGGATTGGCGAACTGTTTCGCGGTAGTGTCTGCCCGAGACCCGGAAAACGGGCATAACAGGCAACCCGAGCAGGACAGCCCAATGACGGAAATGGTCTATGGCACCGCGCCAGTGCGCGTGGAAGATCCGATTCTGCCGCGCTGGTGGCGCACCATCGACAAGATGACACTTACATCGGTTCTGCTGCTGATGGCAGTGGGCATCCTGCTGGGCATGGCGGCGTCACCGCCCTTGGCGCAGCGCAACGGGGTGGAGCCGTTCTACTATGTCGAGCGCCAAGTTCTGTTCGGCGGTCTGGGGATTATCGCGATGCTGTTGATTTCGATGGCTTCGCCGGAGCGGATACGCAGACTGGCCACGATCGGCTTTCTGCTGACCTTGACTTCGCTGATCCTGCTGCCGTTCTTCGGCACCGATTTCGGCAAGGGGGCGGTGCGCTGGTATAGTTTCGGGGTCGGGTCCATCCAACCGTCGGAATTTCTGAAACCCATGCTGGCGGTTTTCGCAGCATGGCTGATGGCGGCAAGCTCTGATGTGGGGGGACCGCCGGGGCGGGCCATGTCCTTTGGTGTCACGCTTCTGGTCGTTGGCCTGCTGGTCATCCAGCCGGATTTCGGGCAGGCCGCGCTGGTCGCCGCAGGCTGGATGGTCATGTATTTCGTCGCCGGAGCGCCGATCCTTCTGCTGGTGGGTCTGGCGGTACTGGCGCTGGCCGGTGGCTATGTCGCCTATCAGAACTCGGAACATTTCGCGCGCCGGATTGACGGGTTTCTGGCTGAAGATGTCGACCCGCGCACACAGATGGGCTATGCGCAGAACGCCATTTCCGAAGGTGGTTTTTTCGGCACCGGGCTTGGTGAAGGGCGTGTGAAATGGTCCTTGCCCGACGCCCATACCGATTTCATCATCGCGGTTGCCGCCGAAGAATACGGGCTGGTGCTGGTGGTGTTCATCATCGGGCTTTTTGCCACGATCCTGCTGCGGTCGCTGTTCCGCCTGATGCGCGAACGCGACATGTTCATCCGCTTGGCGGGCACCGGTATTGTGACCATCTTCTGCTTGCAGGCCATGATAAACATGGGTGTTGCGGTGCGGCTGTTGCCCGCGAAAGGCATGACTTTGCCCATGATAAGCTATGGTGGATCGTCCTTGCTTGCGACGGGCATTGCAATCGGTATGCTTTTGGCACTGACGCGCCAGCGCCCGCAGGGCGAGATGGGCGACATTCTCGCGCGGCGCGGATAGGGCAGGAGGGGTTTGCATGGCCAAGGCACCGCTGATCTTGATCGCGGCAGGTGGCACAGGGGGGCATATGTTCCCGGCGCAGGCCTTGGCCGAGGCGCTGCTGGCGCGCGGCTGGCGGGTCAAACTGTCGACCGACGCGCGCGGCGCGCGCTATGCAGGCGGCTTCCCCGATGCTGTGCGTATCGACACGGTTAGTGCTGCAACCTTTGCGCGCGGCGGGTTGGCCGAGAAGATAAAGGTGCCGTTCAAGCTGGCGTTTGGCGTGCTGGGCGCAGCGTTTGGCATGGTTCTGGACCGCCCGAAAGCGGTTGTGGGCTTTGGCGGCTACCCCTCTATCCCGGCGCTTTCTGCGGCGTGGTTGCTGCGCGTTCCGCGCATGATCCATGAACAAAATGGCGTTCTGGGCAGGGTGAACCAGATTTTTGCGCGGCGGGTCAACAAGCTAGCCTTTGGGACATGGCCGACCGAAGGGGCCGAGGGGCTGGACGCTGAATTCACCGGCAACCCGGTGCGCGCAGCGGTTCTTGACCGCGCAGGTGCAGGCTATATCGCACCGGGCGATTACCCGATGGACCTGCTGGTGATCGGGGGTTCGCAGGGCGCGCGCATTTTGTCCGATGTGGTGCCAGAGGCAATCAGCGCATTGCCCCATGATCTGAAACGCAACCTGACCGTGGCCCATCAGGCCCGCGAGGAAGATATGGAACGCGTTGTCGCCGCCTATGAGGCCGGTGGCGTAAAGGCCGAAATCGCGCCATTCTTTCCCGATATCCCGCGCCGCTTGTCCGAATGCCAGTTGGTCATCAGCCGCGCGGGGGCGTCGTCTGTGGCCGATATATCTGTCATTGGCCGCCCTTCGGTGCTGGTGCCCTATGCGGCTGCGGCGGCAAACCATCAGGCGGCAAATGCCCGTATGCTGGGCGGCGTGGATGCGGCCGTGGTCTTTCCCGAAAGCCAGTTCACCGCGCCCGCCCTGACCGAAACCCTGTATTCCATCCTGACCAATCCGCAAGCTGCCGCGCGGATGGCCCAAGCCGCGCTGGGCGCGGGCCGCGCGGATGCCACCGAAGCGCTGACCGTCTTGGTCGAAGCGCTTGCCCGAAAGGAACGCCCATGAGCCCTGCTACCAAATTGCCCACCGATATTGGCCCGATCCATTTCATCGGGATCGGCGGTATCGGCATGTCGGGCATTGCAGAGGTTTTGATGACGCATGGCTACCGTGTGCAAGGCTCGGACCTGAAAGCCACCGCCATCACCGAACGGCTGCAAGCGCTGGGGGCAGAGGTGTTCGTGGGCCAGCGCGCCGAAAATGTGGACGGCGCCGCCGTGATCGTGGTTTCGACCGCGATCAAGCCCGACAATGCCGAATTGCAAGCCGCGCGCCGGGCCGGGCTGCCGGTGGTGCGCCGGGCCGAAATGCTGGCCGAACTGATGCGCCTGCGCTCGAACATCGCGGTCGCGGGAACGCATGGCAAAACGACGACCACGACCATGGTCGCAGCCCTTCTGGACGAAGGCGGCTTGGACCCGACGGTTATCAACGGCGGGGTTATCCATGCTTATGGGTCGAATGCCCGCGCGGGTGCAGGTGAATGGATGGTGGTCGAGGCCGACGAATCCGATGGCAGTTTCAACCGCCTGCCCGCGACCATTGCAATCGTCACCAATATAGACCCCGAGCATATGGAGCATTGGGGCAGCTTCGACGCGCTGCGCAAAGGCTTCTACGATTTCGCCAGCGGCATTCCGTTTTACGGGCTGGCCATCTGTTGCACCGACCATCCCGAAGTGCAGGCGCTGGTTGCCAAGCTGACCGACCGGCAGGTTGTGACCTTTGGCTTCAATGCGCAGGCCGACATTCGCGCGATCAACCTACGCTATGACTTGGGCGTGGCGCAGTTCGACATTGCGCTTCAAGATGAAGGCCGCGTCATCGAAGGATGTTCGCTGCCCATGCCGGGGGATCACAACGTGTCGAACGCGCTCTCTGCTGTGGCCGCCGCGCGGCATCTGGGGATGAACGCGACCGAAATTCGGACCGCACTGGCCAAGTTCGGCGGCGTGAACCGCCGCTTTACCCGTGTTGGTGTGGTGGGTGGCGTCACCATCATCGACGATTACGGCCACCACCCGGTGGAAATTGCGGCCGTGTTGCGCGCCGCGCGGCAGGCGCTTGGCGGCACGGGCCGCGTGATCGCCGTTCACCAGCCGCACCGATACACCCGCCTGTCCAGCCTGTTCGAGGATTTCTGCACCTGCTTCAACGAGGCCGATGTCGTGGGCATTGCCCCGGTTTATGCCGCCGGTGAAGACCCGATTCCGGGCGCTAGCCGGGATGACCTGTTGGCCGGTCTGGCTGCCCATGGCCACCGCAATGCGCAGGCCGTGGACAGCGAAGAAGCCTTGGAAGCGCTGGTGCGTGCCAATGCCAAGCCGGGTGATATGGTCGTCTGCCTTGGCGCAGGCACGATTTCCGGCTGGGCGCATGGTCTGGTGCCACGGCTGAAGGCGGCGGCGTGAGTTTGTATTCGCCACTCTATGGACAATAGTGAATGACGGCTTCGGGCCCATCTTGTTTGATGCTGCGCAGCCGACAAATGTCGGCTTTCTTCAAGACCGCCCTTTTTTCGTAGATTAGCATTGTCGTGGTATTGTTGGAGGCGCCTAAAATGATCTTTCGCTATACGATTCTTTATGTGGATGATGTCCCGTCGTCGCTCGACTTCTACGAGAGGGCGTTTGGGCTGAAACGTGGGTTCCTACACGAAGCTGGCGACTATGGTGAGTTGATAACTGGGGAAACCAAACTGGCATTTTCCTCAAGAGAGCTAATGCGCCAACTGGACAAGAACCCGGCTTCGCCAGAAGCTAACGCCCCCACGTTCGAGATCGCTTTTGAGACTGACGATGTGGCCGCCGCTTTTCGACGAGCCATAGACGCGGGTGCCACGCCTATTCAGGACACGCGCGATGAACCTTGGGGGCAGACAACGTCCTATGTGGCGGACCCAAATGGTTATCTGATCGAAATCTGCACAGCAGTGCAGTTGCCGGGTTGAGGCCATGATGGACGCCATGGAAACAGATGAGATCGTCGCACGGTTGAAGGCCATTGTCGTGACGGTCGAGCCGGAGGTGGCCTTTATCGCAAAATACGGGGGCACACTGGTCGAGAGCGTACCGGGCCAGCCCAAATCGCAGTTCTGCGGGATCTTTGCCTACACGAATCACGTCTCCCTGGAGTTCACCAACGGCGCCCTACTGGACGATCCGGAGAAGGTGCTTGAAGGCGAAGGAAAGCATCGGCGTCACGTCAAGCTTGCCAGTCTGTCCGATATCGCCGGAAAGCGATGCGAGGATTTCCTACGTCAGACCCGCGATCTCCCCTGACCAGTTGCCAAGCCCGGGTTGCGCCAGATCGGTCATGGACGCGGGGTTCCGGCGGAGTTGGACAGGCGTCCGGCCGAACCACCGCACAAACTCTCGTGTCATGTGGGCTTGGTCACTGTAGCCAAAATGCACCGCGATCTCTGCAAGCGGAACGCGACACTGAAGAGCCTGAACCGCTCGCCGGGCCCGCCCCAGCTGCCGCCAGAAGGCCGGGGTCGGAAGCGACAGGTCACTGAACCGACGCTGCAAGGTTCTTTCCGATACGCCCTGTTGCCGAGCCAGGCGATGAACGCTGTTTCCTGGCAGACAGAGGGCGTCAATCATCTCCGAAATCTCCTGGTCATGCCGCGTCCGGTCTTCGATCTCTGTCTCAAGGGTCGATAAGTCACGGCCGGCGATCTCGAATTCGGCAAAGTCCAGGGTGGTGCCAGGCCGTAGACGGTATCCAGTCAGGCTGGTTCCTGCGTCGAGCCTGACCAACCTTGGTGCTAAGTCCCAGTCAGTGATGTGAAGAACTCCGCGTCCCGTCCTACCGCAGGACAAGACAACCAGATCGACACACCCATCCGGAAGAACTACCGAGACTTCGTTGGCTTCGGCAGTGTACGTCCAGCGATGAACGCGGTCAGAGTTAGCTTGGGTCAATGCTGACATGCCTGTTAGAATGAACGAGTAGCTGACATTGATCCAGTGTTAACAACGGTGGCTTCGTCCCGCATAGCTGTCCTTCGTTGGTCGTGGCGGATTTCTCTTTGGGTCTGGTGCCACAGCTCACATCCAGTCGAAGAACCCGGCGGGTGCGCGACCGCGCAACTCTGCCGCCAATTCGCGCCCAAGCGCTGCGCCGTCGGCCAGCAACGCGCGCCCTTCGGTTGCCAGCTTTTGCGACCCGTCGGGCCGCAGGATTTCGCCGCGCAGCCAGATCTCGTCGCCTTCGATCAGCGCAAGCCCCGCGATGGGCGTTTCGCAGGAGCCATCCAGCGCGGCCAAGAACGCGCGTTCGGCGGCCAGCCTGTGACCGGTCGGCGTATCATGCAGCGGGGCCAGCAATTCGGCCGTTACGTCATCCGCAATACGCCACTCAATGCCAATCGCGCCTTGGGCAATCGCGGGCAGCATGTCTTCGGGTTCTATCCCGCCCGTCGCAATCTCGCTCATGCCCAGACGGTTTAGCCCCGCCATGGCAAGGAAGGTGCATTCGGCCACGCCATCTTGCAGCTTTTTCAGCCGGGTTTGCACATTGCCGCGAAACTCGACCACTTTCAGGTCGGGCCGTTTGTTGAGCAGTTGCGCGCGACGGCGCAAGGACGACGACCCGACCACCGCCCCGCTTGGCAAATCGGCAATCCCTTGCGCCTTGTGCGACACGAATGCGTCGCGCGTGTCTTCGCGGGGCAGGTAACAGCCCAATGTCAGCCCGTCGGGCTGGACGGTCGGCATGTCCTTCATCGAATGGACGGCAATGTCGATTCGCCCTTCGACCATTGCCTCTTCGATTTCCTTGGTGAACAGACCCTTGTTCCCGATTTCCTTCAATGGGCGGTCCGCGTCGATCAGCGTGCGGTCGTCGCCCGTGGTCTTGATGACCATGATTTCGAATGCCGCCTCTGGCAGGCCATGCGCCGCCATCAGGCGCTGCTTCGTTTCATGGGCCTGCGCCAAGGCCAGCGGGGATCCGCGCGTGCCGATTTTCAGGGGCTGGTCGGGGGTCGGGTGTGCGTGTGTCATGCGGTTTGCATAGCGCCGTGCCCTGCGCCTTTCAAGCGCAGAGTGTCATGCAGACTTGACAACGCCCGCCCGACTTGTGACGAGGATATCGACCAAGGAGAAAACCATATGACCAAGACCATCCTGCGCGCCCTTGCCGGGGAAACCTTGCCCACACCGCCCATCTGGATGATGCGCCAGGCCGGTCGCTACCTGCCCGAATACCGCGCCACCCGCGCGCAGGCCGGGGATTTCCTGTCGCTGTGCTACAATCCCGAACTGGCGGCAGAGGTCACATTGCAACCGATCCGCCGCTACGGGTTTGATGCGGCCATCCTGTTTGCCGATATCCTGCTGGTGCCGCAGGCGCTTGGGGCCGATCTGTGGTTTGTCACCGGCGAAGGGCCGCGCCTGTCCACCATCACCGATCAGGCCGGGGTCGATGCGCTAAAGCCCACCGACGCCATCCACGACACGCTGAACCCGGTCTATGAAACCGTGCGCATCTTGTCGCGCGAATTACCACCCGAGACCACGCTGATTGGCTTTGCCGGTGCACCGTGGACAGTCGCCACCTACATGATCGCCGGGCGCGGCACCAAGGACCAAGGCCCGGCCCACGCCCTGCGGACCGGCGCGCTCGAAGTGTTTGACGCGCTTATTGACCGGATCACCGATGCGACCATTGAATACCTGTCGATGCAGATCAAGGCAGGGGCCGAAGTGGTCAAGATTTTCGATAGCTGGGCCGGGTCGCTGAAGGGCGACGCATTCGCCAAATACGCGCTTGCGCCCACCAAGCGGATCATTGACGCGCTGAAGGCGCGCCATCCCGGCATTCCGGTCATCGCCTTCCCGCGCGAGGGGGGCGAGAATTACATCGGCTTCCACAAGTCCAGCGGTGCCGATTGCGTGGCGCTGGACGATTCCGTCACGCCCGAATGGGCGGCGGCAAATGTGCAAACGGATGGCTGTGTGCAGGGCAATCTGGCGTCGCGCCACATGGTCACGGGCGGGCAAGAGCTGGTCGATGAAACGCGCAAGATCGTCGGAGCCTTCAAGAACGGCCCGCATATCTTTAACCTTGGGCATGGCATAACCCCCGATGCCGACCCCGAGAATGTGGCGCTGATGATAGAGACAGTGCGCAACTTCAAACCCTGACACGCAAACGGGCGGCCAAAAAGCCGCCCGCTGCATTCTTTGCGCAATGCCAGATCACTCGGGCAAGATGACCGAGTCGATCACATGGATCACGCCGTTCGACGCTTCGATATCGGCAATAATCACAGTCGCATCGTTCACGGTCACGCCACCATCCACGCCAATGGTCACGGTCTGGCCGTTCACGGTTTCGGGCATCATCCCGTCGCTCAGATCACCCGACATGACCGCACCCGGAACCACATGGTAGGTCAGGATAGAGGTCAGGGTCGGGATGTCGTTCAACAAGCCTTCGACGGTGCCCTCTGGCAGGGCGGCAAAGGCATCGTCAGTTGGTGCGAACACGGTGAACGGGCCGTCCCCCGACAGGGTATCAGCCAGGCCGGCCGCCGAGACGGCTGCAACCAGCGTCGTGAAGCGGCCATCTTCGGCAGCAATGTCTACGATCGTCTTGTCGTCGGTTCCGTTCGAGAGGGCAGGGGTGGCCAAGGCAAGGGCAATGGCAGCGCCGGCGAAAGTGGTCTTGAACATATCTAACCTCCATTGGTCATTGTCGTGATGACACGCAGGTTACGGTGCGGCATGCAGAGTGGATGTGGCACATTTTCGCGCGAGCCGGGCTTGACGACAAAGGGCGCGCGGCTAAGCCGGCGCGCCCTTGAGTTTCAAATCAAGTCAACGTGTTTCGATGTGACCAACCTGCGGTCAGTTCGTTGCGTCCGCCACGATCTGCTGCAACAAGTAATTGACCGGCTGCATGCTGCGGTCGCTATACTCGCGATAGCCCACCATGACCGGCGCGCCGTCTTCGGCAGGCTGGAAGACATAGATGCCATAGGGACAATGCTGGATGTTCATTAGGTCCGTCTCCATCACCTGACGGGACACATCGGCAGAGCAGAATGACATCACCTGCGCGCCCGCGAACAGATCCTTGGTGCCCCCGACATCTTCCTTGGTCCGGGCCAGCATTGCGCCAATATGGTTGACCGAATCGATCACCAGCCCGCGCCCGGTAATTGCCATCTCAACCGCAAAGACCACATCATCGAAGGATCCTTCGGCTTCGAACGTGTAAAACCCGTCAGCATGGGCCGGGCTGGCCATGGCCAGCGCAAGACCCAGCCCCAGCGCTTTGTAAGACATCAGCTTTCCTTTCCCTCAAGCGTGCATCCAAAGAAACCTACAAGACCTTTCTTTTAACGCCCTGATCTGGATCAAACAGGCCAGAAATCCGGGCAAGGGAAGTTTTTTCGCCTTCTTTGTCATTTTCCTGTTGCGTTGGAAAAGTGGATTCCCTAGATAGCGCTTCACCGGCGGCGGGGACGTTGCTGGTTGGCTGGAACGGCGGACGGTTGTTGTTTTGGCTATCATGATGGGAGACGAGGTTGCATGGGTTGCGCCGATATTGGTGCTGGCCTGTGTGGTATTGTCTTTTGTTGTGGTTTTGTTTGACAGTTTTGGAAACTTGAAGAGATATGTGGGCGGTTTGGTTCATTTCGATGGATCGGCCTGACACATATCGGTTCTCTAGGGGTGCGGAAGCGTCTCGATGATGGGAATGTCAGCTTCACTGTTTATGCGGCTTTCGGTTCTTTGGACTGGAGGCACATGAACAGGGTAACGCGTTTGGGCTTAGGTCTGGACGTGTTGATATGTGCTTGGGTTTGACGTCAAGGATACGGACCATGTCCGTTTCAACTTGAGAGTTTGATCCTGGCTCAGAACGAACGCTGGCGGCAGGCTTAACACATGCAAGTCGAGCGAGGACTTCGGTCCTAGCGGCGGACGGGTGAGTAACGCGTGGGAACGTGCCCTTTGCTACGGAATAGTCCTGGGAAACTGGGTTTAATACCGTATGTGCCCTTCGGGGGAAAGAATTTCGGCAAAGGATCGGCCCGCGTTGGATTAGGTAGTTGGTGGGGTAATGGCCTACCAAGCCGACGATCCATAGCTGGTTTGAGAGGATGATCAGCCACACTGGGACTGAGACACGGCCCAGACTCCTACGGGAGGCAGCAGTGGGGAATCTTAGACAATGGGGGCAACCCTGATCTAGCCATGCCGCGTGAGCGATGAAGGCCTTAGGGTTGTAAAGCTCTTTCGCTGGGGAAGATAATGACGGTACCCAGTAAAGAAGCCCCGGCTAACTCCGTGCCAGCAGCCGCGGTAATACGGAGGGGGCTAGCGTTGTTCGGAATTACTGGGCGTAAAGCGCGCGTAGGCGGATTGGAAAGTTGGGGGTGAAATCCCGGGGCTCAACCCCGGAACTGCCTCCAAAACTATCAGTCTGGAGTTCGAGAGAGGTGAGTGGAATTGCGAGTGTAGAGGTGAAATTCGTAGATATTCGCAGGAACACCAGTGGCGAAGGCGGCTCACTGGCTCGATACTGACGCTGAGGTGCGAAAGTGTGGGGAGCAAACAGGATTAGATACCCTGGTAGTCCACACCGTAAACGATGAATGCCAGACGTCGGCAAGCATGCTTGTCGGTGTCACACCTAACGGATTAAGCATTCCGCCTGGGGAGTACGGTCGCAAGATTAAAACTCAAAGGAATTGACGGGGGCCCGCACAAGCGGTGGAGCATGTGGTTTAATTCGAAGCAACGCGCAGAACCTTACCAACCCTTGACATGGGGGTCGCGGAACCAGAGATGGTTCTTTCAGTTCGGCTGGACCCCACACAGGTGCTGCATGGCTGTCGTCAGCTCGTGTCGTGAGATGTTCGGTTAAGTCCGGCAACGAGCGCAACCCACGTCCCCAGTTGCCAGCATTCAGTTGGGCACTCTGGGGAGACTGCCGATGATAAGTCGGAGGAAGGTGTGGATGACGTCAAGTCCTCATGGCCCTTACGGGTTGGGCTACACACGTGCTACAATGGTGGTGACAGAGGGATAATCCCTAAAAGCCATCTCAGTTCGGATTGGGGTCTGCAACTCGACCCCATGAAGTCGGAATCGCTAGTAATCGCGGAACAGCATGCCGCGGTGAATACGTTCCCGGGCCTTGTACACACCGCCCGTCACACCATGGGAGTTGGGTCTACCCGAAGGTGGTGCGCTAACCAGCAATGGAGGCAGCCAACCACGGTAGGCTCAGCGACTGGGGTGAAGTCGTAACAAGGTAGCCGTAGGGGAACCTGCGGCTGGATCACCTCCTTTCTAAGGATGTTTCTGGCAGATGGGCTTGCCCATCTCGTGAAACACTTAGCAGTGACAATCAAAGTCACATAAACGAACCGGACCGTCCTCATATCTCTTCAAGAAGAACCGCAGGCCTACCGGTCTGAACTTTGGGTCGGTAGCTCAGGTGGTTAGAGCGCACGCCTGATAAGCGTGAGGTCGGAGGTTCAAGTCCTCCTCGACCCACCATTACCTCCGGCGGGCTGCGATCAAGCATGGTTTTGTTTTGTGCTGAGTGCCCGGCAGCTTTGCTGCCACCGCGCAAGGCGCGGCGCGAAGCGTGCGTCGCCGCAGGCGACACTCAAGAACGGGGCCTTAGCTCAGCTGGGAGAGCGCCTGATTTGCATTCAGGAGGTCAGGAGTTCGATCCTCCTAGGCTCCACCATCAAACCCGGCGAGCGCAGCTCGCAAAAACGATCCGGGGGATCGTTTTTAGGGATTGATGCCAAGCAGCCATGCTGCGCGGCAGGGCTTCGCCTCGTCATGGTGGCTCCTAGGATTTATTATGCGCCAATTCGCAAGCGAATTGGCGGGTGGCTCCACCAAGACCCAGCTACGCTTCGCATTGGTGAAGCCCAGGGTTGTTTTATGCGCCAATCGTCAAGTCGATTGGCGGGTGGCTCCACCCGGCACATCGTCGAGATGTTGCAGTTTGAAAGACCAACACGATCATCAAGCACATGGGTCATGTGCTTGATCGTCCTGTTGGACGTTGGCAGCTTCGGCTGCTTTTTACATCGTTTAGAGAGATACACATCAGTGTCATGTTGGCATCTTCGCGTGAGAAGATGCCTGCAGGGTCTTCGGACTTTGCAAGACATGAGACTATTCCAAGTCAAGTACACTAACCAATTGTTCTGGATGCCCCGATCTATGCACGTAGAGACGGGTAGTGCGGTGCCAACGCGCTCAAGTGAGCTGCGCGGTAGCGCATAAAAAATCCAGGGCGGGAAACGTACAATGCTTTTGGTCTTGGGAAGCGTGGGGCGCGGGAACGCAAAAGGCCCGTTGCCCCCTGTCATGTGACGTTGCCTGTGAAAACGGGGAACCGATCTGGCTCTTTCTGGATCAAATCAAGCGCAATAAGGGCGTTTGGTGGATGCCTTGGCAGCAAGAGGCGATGAAGGACGTGATACTCTGCGATAAGCGCAGGCGAGCCGAGAATAGGCTTTGACCCTGCGATCTCCGAATGGGGCAACCCAACTGATTGTTTGTTGTTATTGCTTCGCAATAACATACGCTCCGCGCGGACCCTTGGTCCGTGGCCACCTTTGGGTGGCCGGGCGCGTATGTTGATGCGTGGTGGCTAACAATGAGCATACTCAGTTACTTTTAGGCTGAATACATAGGCTTAAAAGAGCAAACCCGGGGAACTGAAACATCTAAGTACCCGGAGGAAAGGAAATCAATAGAGACTCCGTTAGTAGTGGCGAGCGAACGCGGACCAGCCGAGCCGTGAATGTGGGCAGAACTGTCTGGAAAGGCAGGCCATAGCGGGTGACAGCCCCGTATGCGAAGCATGATCGGACGTATCAAGTAGGGCGGGACACGTGAAATCCTGTTCGAAGATCGGGGGACCACCCCCGAAGGCTAAGTACTCCTTGCTGACCGATAGCGAACCAGTACCGTGAGGGAAAGGTGAAAAGCACCCCGACGAGGGGAGTGAAACAGACCTGAAACCGGACGCCTACAAGCAGTCGGAGGGGACATGATCCCTGACGGCGTACCTTTTGTATAATGGGTCAACGACTTGGTCTATCTAGCAAGCTTAAACCGTTAGGTGTAGGCGCAGCGAAAGCGAGTCTTAAATGGGCGTCGAGTTAGATGGATCAGACCCGAAACCGAGTGATCTAGGCATGGCCAGGTTGAAGGTTGGGTAACACCAACTGGAGGACCGAACCCACATCCGTTGAAAAGGATCGGGATGAGCTGTGCCTAGGGGTGAAAGGCCAATCAAACTCGGAGATAGCTGGTTCTCCGCGAAATCTATTTAGGTAGAGCGTCAGACGAATACCCCGGGGGGTAGAGCACTGGATGGGTAATGGGGCCCCACAGGCTTACTGATCCTAACCAAACTCCGAATACCCGGGAGTACTATCTGGCAGACACACGGCGGGTGCTAACGTCCGTCGTGAAGAGGGAAACAACCCTGACCTACAGCTAAGGCCCCCAATTCATGGCTAAGTGGGAAAGCAGGTGGGACGACCAAAACAACCAGGAGGTTGGCTTAGAAGCAGCCATCCTTTAAAGATAGCGTAACAGCTCACTGGTCTAAATAAGTTGTCCTGCGGCGAAGATGTAACGGGGCTCAAGCCATGAGCCGAAGCTTAGGATGCACGTAAGTGCGTGGTAGCGGAGCGTTCTGTTCTGTACTTCTTGCGTCTTGCATGCCCCAAGGGGTGTGACGGACGCATCAGAAGTCTGCTGTGAAGCCGGCCCGTGAGGGACCGGTGGAGCGTTCAGAAGTGAGAATGTTGACATGAGTAGCGACAAACAGGGTGAGAGACCCTGTCGCCGAAAGTCCAAGGGTTCCTGCTTAAAGCTAATCTGAGCAGGGTAAGCCGGCCCCTAAGGCGAGGCCGAAAGGCGTAGTCGATGGGAACGAGGTTAATATTCCTCGGCCAGTGGGATGTGACGGATCGCGGACGTTGTTCACCCTTATCGGATTGGGTGGGCAGCCAGGCGGTCCCTGGAAATAGCCCCACATCAGACCGTACCCGAAACCGACACAGGTGGACTGGTAGAGAATACCAAGGCGCTTGAGAGAACCATGTTTAAGGAACTCGGCAAAATACCTCCGTAAGTTCGCGAGAAGGAGGCCCCGTCTTTGCGCAAGCAAGGGCGGGGGCACAGACCAGGGGGTGGCGACTGTTTACTAAAAACACAGGGCTCTGCGAAGTCGCAAGACGACGTATAGGGTCTGACGCCTGCCCGGTGCCGGAAGGTTAAATGGAGGAGTGCAAGCTCCGAAATGAAGCCCCGGTAAACGGCGGCCGTAACTATAACGGTCCTAAGGTAGCGAAATTCCTTGTCGGGTAAGTTCCGACCTGCACGAATGGCGTAACGACTTCCCCGCTGTCTCGAACATGGACTCAGCGAAATTGAATTGCCTGTCAAGATGCAGGCTTCCCGCGGTTAGACGGAAAGACCCCGTGCACCTTTACTACAGCTTCACACTGGCATCAGGATTGCGATGTGCAGGATAGGTGGTAGGCTTTGAAACAGGAACGCCAGTTCCCGTGGAGCCTCCCTTGAGATACCACCCTTCGCACTCTTGATGTCTAACCGCGATCCTTGAACCAGGATCCGGGACCCTGTGTGGCAGGTAGTTTGACTGGGGCGGTCGCCTCCCAAACAGTAACGGAGGCGTGCGAAGGTGGGCTCAGAGCGGTCGGAAATCGCTCGTTGAGTGCAATGGCATAAGCCCGCCTGACTGCAAGACTGACAAGTCGAGCAGAGACGAAAGTCGGCCATAGTGATCCGGTGGTCCCGAGTGGAAGGGCCATCGCTCAACGGATAAAAGGTACGCCGGGGATAACAGGCTGATGATGCCCAAGAGTCCATATCGACGGCATCGTTTGGCACCTCGATGTCGGCTCATCTCATCCTGGGGCTGGAGTAGGTCCCAAGGGTACGGCTGTTCGCCGTTTAAAGAGGTACGTGAGCTGGGTTTAGAACGTCGTGAGACAGTTCGGTCCCTATCTGCCGTGGGTGTTGGAGACTTGAGAGGAGTTGCCCCTAGTACGAGAGGACCGGGGTGAACGTTCCACTGGTGGACCTGTTGTGGCGCCAGCCGCAGCGCAGGGTAGCTATGAACGGACAGGATAACCGCTGAAAGCATCTAAGCGGGAAGCCCCCCTCAAAACAAGGTCTCCCTTGAGAGCCGTGGTAGACCACCACGTCAATAGGCCGGAGATGTACGCGCAGCAATGCGCTCAGTCGACCGGTACTAATCGCTCGATCGGCTTGATTTGATCCAGTAACAACCAGATCAATTCCAAGACCAACACAACAAAAGCATGACCAAAATCGTCGGGCTCAAATCCCCCACCGATGTGTATCACTCAAGCGATAATACATCGCTTGATCAAGGTTGATTACCAGGTTTGGTGGCAATAGCGCGAGCAATACACCCGATCCCGTCCCGATCTCGGAAGTTAAGTGCCGCCGCGGCAATGGTACTGCGTCTCAAGACGTGGGAGAGTAGCTCACCGCCAAACCTCATAATCAACCTAAACCTCTAAACATACCACCGCGGGGTGGAGCAGCCAGGTAGCTCGTCAGGCTCATAACCTGAAGGTCACAGGTTCAAATCCTGTCCCCGCAACCAACACTATTTCTTCAATCTTATCAACACCTTGAAACTCCGCCCCCGCGGGGCTATTCGAGTTTGTACTCTTTTTGCGCAGGCCCGAACCCTGGTGTTGCTCGACGCCCGCCGCCAGACGCAACAACCCCGCAAGCGCCCGTGAAGGTCGATATCGAGGCCTTGCCCATCGCTGCGCGGCACCAGCACGATCTTCTCGATCAGACCCCGCAGCGCCTCGCGGGTCTCTTCCAACCCGTCTTCGCGCCCCAGGCCCTCGATCAGCACTCCCACGCGGTCGCGGTAGGTCGTAAGCGACGGCCACGCCCCATTGATTTGTCCTGTTCCTGACGCGTGGCATGCCTGCGAGAAGGTCTGCGCGCGCAGATGGAGGTTTCGCATGGCGGATGGTGGCGACGGATTTATGGGTCGGTGTGAAATTGTTGAACCGCGACGGCGCAATCGCCGATGGCCATCGGAAGTGAAAGCGAAGATTGTCGCGGAGAGTTATCAGCCTGGGGCGCGGGTTGTGGATGTGGCACGCAAATACGATTTGCTCCCACATCACCTGTCAGATTGGCGTCGCCATGCCCGACAGGGTCGGTTGGCTTTGCCGGGTGACCTGATGGATGCGCTGAACGGATCGCCTGCGTCGGAGGCGGCGGAGCCTGCCTTTGTGCCGCTGTCAATTCTGCCCGAGCCCATGGATCAGCCGGTGTTTTCCACGGCCGCGGCCGCGCAGGATGGCTCTGGTGTGCTGACGATTGAGGTCGGGTCCGACCTGCGCTTGCGTATTCCCGGTGATGTTACAGTGGAGCGCGCGGCGGCGCTGGTGCGTGCATTGCGCGGGGCGACATGATCGTCGCGGGTCAGAGGCTGCCGATCCTGATCGCGACGAAGCCAGTAGACTTCCGCTGTGGGCACAACGCTCTGGCGCTGATCGTGCAGACGGAGCTGAAGCTCGATCCGCATTCCGGGGTGACGGTGGTGTTTTCGGTCAAAACGCGGGGACAGGTTGAAGATCCTTGTGTGGGATGGCACCGGAATGGTGCTGATCTACAAGGTCCTGGAACAGGGCAGCTTCGCCTGGCCGAAGATTCAGGACGGGGTTATGCGGCTGTCTCGGGCGCAGGCGGAAGCCTTGTTCGAAGGTCTGGATTGGCGGCGGGTGGTGGCGCAAAGGGTGCTGGCACCGACTGCGGCAGGATGACTCAGCGGGTCGAATTTGGCATTGTTTTATTGGGCTTTCTGTTCCGGATCTGGTAGAAGGGCGCATGTCGCAACCACTTGATCTCAGACAGTTTCCAGACCTGCCGCCCGAGGTGGTGAATGCCTTTGCCGCCCAAAAGGCAGCGCTGGACGCCGCACAGTTTGAGGCGCGGGTTGAACGCGCGGCACGGCAGCATGAACAGGCAGTGGTAGCCGAAAAGGAGGCCTTCATCACCGAGCTGAAGGCGCTGATCGAGAAGCTGGAAGGCCAGGTTCAGGACTACCGGCGCACCAAGTTCGGGCCGAAATCCGAGAAGCTGGACCCCGCCCAGCTAGAATTGGCGCTGGAAGATCTGGAAACTGCCATCGCCGAGACACAGGCGCAGATCGCCGCTGTCGAAGACAGGATCGCGGTCAGCGAGACAGACCCCGACAAGCGCAAACCACGCGCACCCGCAAGGCACGGGCACTGCCGGAAAACCTGCCGCGCACCCTACGG